>NZ_JAUBTT010000275.1:0-1020 GCF_036705125.1 Microcoleus sp. B7-D4 | reverse complement strand
TTACAGCGTATTCCAGGTTTATGAAGTACAGTAGCAGCAGCTTGTAAACCAGTTTTTAAAGTGCTTAGGATTGACCAAATCAAGGGCAGTAGCCAGCAAGATGTCAACCATCTTGGTGGTGGTTGGTGAGAACTGACGTAAAAAAGATTTGAGTTGCGACCACCATAATTCTATAGGATTGAAATCGGGAGAATAGGGTGATAAGTTCAGTAAACTAGCACCAGCGGCTTGTATCAATGGTTCAATAGTCCCCAACTTGTGAGCAGGTAGATTATCCATAACAACTACTGCACCCTCCCATAAGTTGGGGACTAAAAAATGTTCAATAAAGACTTCAAAAGCTCTACCATCCATTGACCCATTGAGCGTCATTAATCCTACTACTTTGTTTAAGCTAATTGCTCCGACAACTGTGACTTTGGCGCCCCGATAAAATGGTTTTAAATCGTAGACTCTACTACCACATATAGAACGTGCATGGGTTCGTGTTAACCCTAATAAAACGCCCATTTCATCCAAAAAAACGAGGTTGTCAGGGTCAATATTTTTCACTTTTTCCCAATATTCACACCTCAGAATTTGCACTCTTTCAGTGGCAGCCTGACTACTGCGTATGGTCTTTTTTTTCGCGTTAAATTTTGTTTTTGTAATTCACGACACATCATGCTAGGGCTGACAGCTTCCTTGTAGTTCATAAGCCAATATTCACAATATTCTGACAACGTGCTATCCGGATATTTTTCTACCATCTGGATCAATTCAGTTGTGCGTGAGTTTAACACACTTTTAAGACTTCCACCTTGTTTTCTGGGTTGAACATGACCAATGGTTTGTTTTTGTTTTAAGATTTTTTGAACAAACCCTTTACTCACATCAAATCTGGCGGCTACTTTTCTAATCGAGGTATCACCTTGTTCATAAATTTTAACTATTTTCTCACGCAACTCGATCGAATAAGGTTTCATTTTTTTCGCTTATGTACTAAATACAGTGTATCATATATACATGGAATATGCTGTA
>NZ_JAUBTT010000032.1:0-72899 GCF_036705125.1 Microcoleus sp. B7-D4 | reverse complement strand
CCGACCCCGAAAGGGGATTTAATTCAATGTAAAGCCGTCCTATAAGGACGGGGCTTCAGACCCAGTTTTTTGGTGACATACTCCACGGCGAAATCTTATATTATGGTCTAGGATTCCAATAGTCGGATTCAGAATATGTTGGGCTTGCTATAAAGTGTTCGCTAGCAGCAATGCAATTGTGTCAATTCCAGAATCTAACCATAGACAAATGTAGCTGATCAAGAGTCGCTCCTCACCGTCCCAAGCGCTCTATCTGTAAGGAGAATTTGTATTATGAAAGATGGACAAGAAGTACGCCGCGTCTCCACAGCCGTCATTGCCGGTGTTTGCGGGTTGGCTTTACTAACGGGAGGGGGCATTGCCTGGTGGACAGCGAACCGTTCGCCCAGCCCCGCAGATACGCAGTCTTCTGCTCAAACTACGGCTCCGCCGCTGTCCCCAAGTCCTGCGGAATCTCCTGCTGTAATTATCCCCGTACCCCCTCCAAATCCTGTACAAGTGCCTACAGCTCAGACGCCTACAGCTCAGACGCCTACAGCTCAGACGCCTACAGCTCAGACGCCTAACGCTCTGATCCCAAAGTCACCGCAGCCAAAGCCTTTGCCGCAGACTGATGTCCAGACAGTGCAAGTCTACTGGGTTAAAGATGCGATCGGCAAATTTGAGGGAGTTCCTACGAAAGTAGCTGTCAAACAAGCTGACAAGCCTGATGCAGCTTTACAAGCTGCTTTTAACAGTTTGTTGGCCGGGCCAAAGGATGCAACTGTTTCTAGCGAAATTCCTAATGGGACAAAACTCAGGGGTTTGAGTGTTAAGAATGACGGAGTTTATGTCGATTTGTCGGCAGAATTTACTTCCGGGGGAGGGAGCAATTCGATGACTGGCCGGTTAGGGCAAGTTATCTATACGGCTACGAGTTTACAACCGAATACCAAGGTTTGGATTTCGGTAGAAGGCAAGCCTTTAGAACTTTTGGGTGGCGAAGGTTTGGAGGTGGCTCAGCCGAGTACCCGCCAAAGTTTTGACAAAAATTTTCCCCTTTAGTAATTATGAGTCATTAGTTAGAAGTCATTAGTTAGGAGTCATTAGTCATCGGTCTGAAGGCAGAGAGTAGGGATTGATAACTGATGACTCATGACTGAGGATTGAGGATTGAGGACTGGCAACTAATTTTCAGTGCTTCGTAGTTAGGCTAAATGCCCGAAAGTGTAGGGCTTGCTGTTCGATCCGGCTGGCAAGCCGATCGCACACCATATTACACAGCTCGAATATTAGCTCGTCTTGCACCTTATAATAAGCTGAAGTTCCTTCACTCCGGCGAGTGAGGATACCAGCTTGGAGCATTAGTTTTAGGTGCTTAGAAACATTGGCTTGACTCGTTTGAGTAGCTTCCACCAATTCTTGCACGCATTTTTCGCCGTCGCGAAGCAAGTTCAAAATTCGTAAACGCATGGGTTCGCTCAAAATACTGAAATACTCAGCAACTTGTTGCACAACCTCTTGCGGGACAGGCTGGGATGACTTCATCAAACTCACCGGAGAGAAGTGATCGGGAAATATTAGCATTTATTCTGTCCATAACAATAAAGTAATCCTTCAATCCGGATTAATTCGCATCAACACTTGACCGTATTCGACAGGTTCGCCATTTTGAACTAAAATTTCCATCACTTGACCGGAGACTTCATCAGCATCGATCTCGTTCATCAGCTTCATCGCTTCAATAATACAGACTGTCTGGCTGACCTTGATGCGATCGCCCACATTGACAAAAGGTGGCTCATCAGGAGCAGCAGCGCGATAAAACGTTCCTACCATCGGCGAGATAATTGGCACCCATTTCGTATCTACAGAAGCAGGTACGGCAGCAGGTGCGGCGACAGGGGCGACGGGTACAGGGGCAGCCAGATCCGCTGCTAAATTTTGGTCAACAGCAGGAGGTGACGCTAAGGTGGGGCTAGGAACCGCGCCCAAGGCGATCGGAGCGACAGTCGCCACGGCAGCAGGGAGCGCAGCAGAGGTGCCTGGTGAACTTGCCAGAATGCCTTTGCGTACTGTCAGTTCAATATCCCCACTTTTTAATGTCAGTTCCGAAATGCCAGTTTTGTCTAATACAGTTAGCAGGTCACAAAGCTGGTTTATGTCTAGTTGCACAGCAGATTCAAGGGTAATTGAGAATTGAAAATTGAAAATTGAAAATTGAAAATTCCGAATCAGGCGAAGCTAGGAGAATTAACCGAGTTTGGAGGCAAAAGGGATAGTTTTTAAGCTGTGAGCGATGAGTATTGAATTTTAACTTCTTTAACTCATAACTCAGAACTAAAAACTAAAAACTCCCTTTTTCTCCCTCGTTTCTACTCTCGGCCGAGGTACTTGTCTTCACGAGTATCAATCCGAATCCGTTCTCCAATGGAAATAAATAGAGGCACCATAACCTGAGCTCCGGTGGAGACGATCGCGGGCTTGCTGCCACCAGTGGCAGTATCTCCTTTGACTCCGGGATCGGTTTGCAGCACTTCCAAGACGACAGAGTTGGGGAGTTCCACTTCCATGATTTGGTCGTTCCAGCGCAGGATGCTGACTTCCATCCCTTCACTGAGGTACTTGACACGATCGCCTATTTGCTTAGCATTGAGGCGACTTTCCTCGTAAGTTTCCATATCCATAAAGACGAACTCGTCGCCCTCTTTATAGGTATGCTGCATCACACTCTTTTCCAGGTTGGCTTGAGGCATAGTCTCGCCCGCCCGGAAGGTTTGTTCTACTACGTTTCCGGTTTGGACGTTTTTTAATTTTGTCCGCACGAAAGCCGAGCCTTTTCCTGGCTTGACGTGGAGGAATTCGATAACCCGCCACACGCCGTTATTCCATTCAATTGAAACACCTGGTCGAAAGTCGTTACTGGAGATCATATAAATTTTTGTGGGCAATCCCGTCGCCTTTGGGCACGGGGGAACTACAGTCAGTCGATTTTAGATTTTAGATTTTAGATTTTAGATTTACTCCACAGATGAATTTGGGAGATTGAACCTTGGTCTAAAATTTTGATCTCTCCACGACAGGAGTCTGGGGATTGTATCCGTTTTTGAGCGGGTCAGGTTAAAGCCGCAGTCTAGCTGACGGCATCAAAAAGCAATTGGCATTTTATTTTACCGTTCAAAGGGAGCAAGTGCTGTACTGAAATGTTAATGGCAGTGGGCAGTGGGCTGTTGTCAGTTGACCGAAAGCATCCAGGATACAAGCCCCCGGATTCATCCGTCCAGAAATAAAAAACCTGTATCCGATAAAGGAACCCCCGAATTTATCCGTGGGGTCGCCTCTAAAATCTAAAATCTAAAATCTAAAATCTAAAATCGATTGACTGTTGTTAGTGGGCAGATCCTCCCTAGCCAAACCAACAGACACTTTAGATGGGTAGCAGCAAAGGCGG
This sequence comes from Microcoleus sp. B7-D4, assembly GCF_036705125.1. Classification (NCBI taxonomy): domain Bacteria; kingdom Bacillati; phylum Cyanobacteriota; class Cyanophyceae; order Oscillatoriales; family Microcoleaceae; genus Microcoleus; species Microcoleus sp. B7-D4. The sequence continues at coordinate 69,469 of NZ_JAUBTT010000032.1, read as the reverse complement.
GCGGGCAGCGCTGTGGGAAGATAAGAGAGGCAATAAAAGTTAAAGTTATGTTGCATTGGCCTAATTTCTCGATCGATACGTGCAAGCGCTGGGTCAAAACCGTCGCTTTAGCGCTCTTGCTGTTCACTCTCTCCCTGAGTTTCAGTGCAGTCTCCCATGCCAAACGCCCCAGTAGCAGTATGCCTGCAGGGAATGCGATTACGGACGGCCGGGCGCTGCTGCGCTTCGCTTTACCTATTGACAATCAGACTGTGCGAGATTTGCAAATCAGTCTCGAAGACATTGGCAACCACATACGATCTAAACGTTGGGGGCCCATTAGCAGCGATGTCAGCAAGGCTTCCAGGATTCTCAACCTTCGGGAGTCTGACCTTTTAGAGAGTATTCCCGACGCCAAAAAGCCGCAAGCTGAGGCGCTAGTTGCAGGAGTCAAGGAGAAAATTGCTCAACTGGAAAAGGCTGTTGAGGCTAAAGACAGGGACAAAGTGATTGACTTGAAAGCCACCATCCTAGGTTCCGTAGGCGAAATCGAAGAGTTGATGGTGACAAAGTTTCCGTTTGAAGTGCCTGCCAAGTATGCTAATCTGCCTCAACTGAAAGGGCGCGCTACTGTGGCTGTACAAACTGAAAAAGGGGAAATTACTGTTGTGGTTGACGGCTACAGCGCCCCGGTTACGGCTGGTAATTTTGTGGATTTAGTCGATCGAGGTTTTTATGACGGTTTGCCGTTTATTCGATCGGAAGAATCCTACGTTTTGCAAACGGGAGACCCCGAAGGCAAGGAAGAGGGTTTTATTGACCCAGCTACTGGCAAATACCGGAATATACCGCTAGAAGTGCTCGTCAGGGAGGAAAAAGAACCTATTTACGGGATTACTCTAGAAGATGCGGGGCGTTATCGCGACGAACCTGTTTTGCCTTTTTCTGCTTTCGGTACTGTGGCAATGGCCCGTACAGAAACTGACCCTGATAGCGCTTCTTCTCAGTTTTTCTTTTTCTTGTTTGAACCTGAACTCACGCCCGCTGGCCTGAATCTGTTGGACGGCCGCTATGCTGTTTTTGGTTACATGATTGAAGGAAAAGAAGTTTTGGAGCAACTGAAGCAGGGAGACAAGATTGTATCTGCTAAGGTAGTTAAAGGAATCGAAAATTTGGTGCGACCTCAAGTTTAATTAATGAGGGCGATTGAAATCGCTTTGACACCAAAGTGACGGCGATTGAAATCGCTTTTACAGAAACAAAGCCCGCCTGCGCGGGCTGAAAAAATCAATAGTGACAGGCATTGAAATCTTTTCTAAATAAAGAAAGGTAACGGCGATTGAAATCACTTTTACACAGACAAAGCCCGCCGGAATCAGGCTGGAAGAAGAGATAATTTTTATATAGCCTTTCTCAGAAAGATGAGGTACTCATGGGCATAGGGCATAGGGCATAGGGCATAGGGCATAGGGCATACCTCACCACGCTTGAGAACCGCTATAGTTACGTTATTGAAATTAGGAATTCCATCGAAAATATGGCTATTTTACAATTTTTATTGGTAATGGGTTTGGGCGGATTCGCAGGCTTGTTGATTGTAAAAAATGTGAATGAAAACAAGCAAAAGCAGCGGTTGGATGAGGCTTTTTATCAGTTGTTGGAAACTCAAAACAGTCAAATTTCGCTGATTCAACTGGCGGCTAGTGCTAGGGTTGAGGCTGAAGTTGCTCAGCAGTATTTAAATCGCCAAGTTAAGATTTTTTCGGCGGTTTTAGAGGTAGATGATGAAGGAGATACTTTTTATAGGTTTCCTAGGTTGCGCTTGCCGCCGAGTTCGGGTAAGGAATGGTAAGAAAGTGCGATCGACTAATTCAAATTTATGCAAGTTAAAGATATCGGTGAACAAGGTCTTTTAAGAATATTGCAAAAATTCTGCCCCGCAGAGATAGTGGGTGATGATTGCGCTGTCATGGCTACAAATCCCAACCAATCTCTGGCTATCACTACCGATATGTTGGTGGATGGAGTGCATTTTAGCGATCGCACTACGGGGCCTTATTACGCAGGATGGCGCGCCGCAGCGGCAAATTTGTCGGATCTGGCTGCGATGGGAGCAACGCCTCTGGCGGTGACTGTAGCCCTCGCTGTGGCGGCGGATACGGCTGTGGAGTGGGTTGAAGAGTTTTATCGGGGGATGACGGCTTGCTTGCAAGAATATGATACGCCGATCGTCGGTGGCGATGTTGTGCGATCGCCCGTGGTGACTGTGGCGATTACGGCTTTTGGACAAGTTGAGTGCGATCGTACCATTAGTCGGTCAAATGCGCGATCGGGCTGGGCGATTGTTGCTACTGGGGTTCACGGAGCCTCCCGCGCGGGATTAGAATTGCTGTTAAATCCTGAATTCGGGCAAAATCTGGAAAAGGTCGATCGAGCTTCTTTAATTCTCGCTCACCAGCGGCCTAAACCGAGGCTGGATGTTTTGCCGGTTGTTTGGGAAATTTTAGATTATGCGGGTGAGTTTTCCATCGCCGGAATGGACAGCAGCGACGGTTTAGCTGATGCGATTATTCAAATTTGTCGGGCTAGCTGTGTTGGCGCAAAGATCGATCGCACAAAACTACCAATTCCCGATATTTTCAGCGAAATCGTATCACCAGAACAAGCTTTAGATTGGGCATTATACGGCGGCGAAGATTTCGAGTTAGTGCTGTTTTTGCCGATCGCAAATGCTCAGTTATTAGTAGAAAAAATAGGAAACGCAGCCGCGATTGTGGGAACCGCTACGGATAGCACGGATATCTGGTTGACTGATAGCAGCGGCATTTATCCTGATATTGTATTAAAGCTCGATCGAGGATTTCAACACTTTTGAATTATCTCTGAGTTCGCTTGGAGTGGATGACAGTTTGTGTAGAGGCGGTTTCAACCGCCTGGTTTGTGCCCTTTGGTTTGTGTCTTCTGGTTTTTCTCGGTAGATGTGGTCTAGTTTTGCCAGATAAGCCCAGCCCAGGCTATTTAAGGTTAGTACGTTCTTGAACGAGAAATCCTCAAGGGTATAGACTGTTAAAGCCGCGTTATAAAGTGCGATAGAGTTTTTTGGGGGAATTTTCGGTAGACTCGGCGGGGTGGGCGACGCTCGCCCTGGTGCTAGTTAAGTAGGGTTGCTAAACTTGGAGGCTAGATACTATCATATTGAATAGATAATGTTTGGTAGACATTCAAAATGACTATTTTTTTACCTTTGTTACAAGTTAATAACTTGACAGGACTAGGTTTATTCGCGACACTATGCAACAACCCTAATCCAAGTGAGTTTATGCTCATTGTTGCCGCAGTAACAGGAATGGTCGGAGCGCTGGTAGTTTTGGTTCCAGCTAGTGCAATTACAATGGTATTTATGGCAAGCACAATCGTAGAGATGATTATGACTGGTGCAACACTTGAATCCATAGCGGCTACAATAGCAGCACAGTTAGGGGCCGCTGGTATTTCCTTGGGATTGGTGTCACAGCTTGTAGAGCAGATTAAAGGGATTATGGGATGCTAGACAATTGTGTAAGGAGTCTAATATGGGCTCGCCCGTTACAGATTTTCCGCCCCCGAAATGTTGACTCTGTTATTGTAAGCTGTAGCCAGATTATTTTGGGTTTGCGTCCATTTTTCGCTACCGGGCTCCCGATTATTTAAAACTATTTGATAACCCGCAATGGCAATTTCAATATTATTCCCTTTATTCCCACTCGGAAACTCACTAATATGACTACTCAAATTTTCAATCAGACCGATAATTGAGCTAATTGTTGGGGCATTTTCGCCAGTAATTAACTTCTGACTTACTTGCTGTAAAGTCTCGGAAAAACTGGCATTCAGGAGATGTTGCCGTTGCTCTAGCATTGGGTAAATTACTGCAATATCGCTATTGCTATCTTGTTCTGCTTGCAATAATTCTATGAAAAAATTTGCATACTCTTGGGAATTTTCGCCTTGAGAGTTCTCGCTATTTCCCTGATCGTTCATCTCGATGAGTGGCCATAGCTGACTGGCTAGATTTCGCAGGAAATTAGCGCCATTCTCCCCTCCTTGTTCTGCTAAGGTTGATGCTACTAACTCGCAGGTTTCCATAAATCCGCGATCGAGTAATTCGGAGTTATCCTGTAAAATCTGCGGTTCCTCTCCGTTCGGGCAATTCAGGAGAGTGTGAATTAATTGCAGATAGGCTTGGGCGCGGTTTTCTTCCATTGTGGGGAGTTGTGAATAACACCGGAATTGATTTTAGCATAATTTTACGATATTTTGTAGGGGCGGATTCGCCAACCATATATAACAATTACCAACCATCTATATAAACCCACCCTCCCACCACCTATAACCCACGTCAACCTAAAATTTGCCTCGCATCGCCCAAATGTAAATGATGATTGTTGGGGAGTTGTGAATAACACCGGGATTTATTTTAGCATAATTTTACCATATTTTGTAGGGGCGGGTTCGCCAACCATATATAACAATTACCAACCATCTATATAAACCCGCCCTGCCACCACCTATAACCCACATCAGCCTAAAATTTGCCTCGCATCGCCCAAATGTAAATGATGATTTTTGGTTGGGTGGGGGCGGGTTTTTTAGATTGTTTATTTCAGGCAATTATGGTTGGTGAACCCGCCCCTACAGGATGTATGAAAAATCATTTTGATTGTGCGCGGGTGGCCAGAAACCGGGTTTTTGGGAGATACTTCATTACAGTCGATAAAAATCGTAAACACCCGGTTTATTTGGAATTTTAACCGCAGATTTTCATGCTAACGCCTAGATAATGCTACTTTGGGCATTAATCTATCCAAAATTTGCTCGATCGCAATTACTGTCCAATCAATATCCGCTTCTGTGGTTTCTCGTCCCAGACTCAACCGAATTCCACCAACGGCACCGATTTCGTCATATCCCATTGCTAATAATATCGGACTAGGAGTTAGTTGGCCGCTGCTACAAGCAGAACCGGAACTAATGCCAATTCCTGCTAAATTTAGCTGCCGCACTAGAGTTTTGCCTGTTATTCGCCCTGTATCTCTCTGTTGATAAGGGCGGGAGGAAGGGGAGACTATGCAAAAACTGACGTGGTGCGGCAGCCGACAATATCGATCGCCAGTTGGTACTAAACTGGGTACGTGGGATAATCGGTCAAAAAGCCGATCGCGCAATGCAATTAACCTCGGCGTTTCCACATCTATTTCCTGCAATGCTAACTCTGCAGCCACCCCAAAACCGACGATTGCCGGCAGCGCTTGTGTCCCGGAACGCAGTTTCAATTCTTGGCCACCACCGCCTAACATTGGCACTAATTCTACTCCCGGACGCACGTAAAGCGCCCCCGCACCTTGCGGCCCGTACAGTTTGTGACTGGAAACCGAAAGCAAGTCTACGGGAAGTTTCTGCACGTCTACTTGCAGCTTGCCGACCACTTGAACTGCATCGGTATGAAACATGATATTGCGATCGCGCGCAATTTGTCCTAATGCCTCAATTGGTTGCAGCGTGCCTACTTCGCTTTGTCCGTAAATGATTGAAATTAACACTGTATTCGATCGCAGCGACTCTTGCAAATCCAAAGGGTGAATTCGCCCCAATTTATCCACTGGTAGGCGCGTCACTTCCCATCCCAACTGTTCGAGTTGTCGTGCCGGTTCTGCTACTGCGGAATGCTCTACGCTGGAGATAATGATATGCTGTGGCTTTGTATAAAGACGCGCAATTCCCATAATTGCCAAATTGTTCGCTTCAGTGCCGCCACTGGTAAAAATCATCGATTCCGGTAGCGCGTTAATCAAGCTAGCAACCTGCATTCTTGCTAATTCTAAAGCTGTCGCCGCCCTTTGTCCCCACTCGTGCAAACTCGAAGGATTGCCCCACTGCTGAGTCAGGGCTTTTTGCATGGCTTGAATCGCTTCTGGGCGTGCGGGCGTTGTGGCGCTATAGTCGAGGTAAATTTGCATGATTTTAAATAACTAATGACTAAGGACTAATGACTAATGACTAATGACTAATGACTGATAACTAACTTCCTGGTTTGCAGACGTTGTAGTCTTCGTGCGACAAAACTTTTTGGGGAGTTAAGAAAGTGCCGCAATCTTCACAAAGCATTCTGTAGTTGCGAGTTACAGGAATACTGATTATCAAACGGTTGTGACGCAGGCGTTTGCCGCCGAAATCTCTGTAATTCTTATTTTCGCCCAAAGCTGCTATAATTGCTCGGGCTTTAGTGACTACGTGGTCGGGCAGACCTCTGAGATCGATGATATCTCTAGCAAATGATGCTTCCCTCTCTTGTTTTTTGGTTTGTTTTTGTGTCAGCACTTCAACGTACTGCTGCTGCGCCACCAACTCTTGCGTGCAGCGATGGCACGCTTTACCATATCCTTTGTGACCGCACGGAAAAATTCTTTTTCTTTTAGCCATAAAGCAGCGGTATAGGGTTTGACCCACGCCCCTGAATGCTGCTACCCTACCAGTGATGCTTCCGGCATCGAGGCAGTTCTACAAGACGTAAAATCTATTCCCTTGCATAAATTTAATAGGTTGTAACTTTACTTGATCGAATAGGTTTGAACTGTGGGATGGCTAATAACCTCTATATTTTTTAAAATTTTGTGGCTGTATTGTATTATCATTTACTCGGTTTCTGTTGTGCTGGGCTGGTGGCGATCAATCTGGCGGGCTGCGGACAAACAAAGCAAGACGTGCAGAATTTACCTCTCAGTCTGGCTCCATTGCCTCAAGACCCCTTGTTGCAAGTATACTTCAATCAGTCGATCGCTTCGAGTTATACAGAGCCTTACCGCCAGCAAACTAGACCCGGAGATGATTTAGAAAACTCGATCGCAGTGGCGATCGCTAGTGCTGGATCGACGGTAGATGTTGCGGTTCAGGAGTTTCGCTTGCCCGGTATTGCGAGGGTTTTGGCCGATCGACAGCGATCGGGAATTAAAGTGAGATTAATTGTCGAACATATGTATAGTCGCCCTTGGAGCGATTTTACAGCTCAGGAGTTGGCGAAATTACCGGAAAGAGAGCGCGATCGTTATAGCGAATTTGTGCAACTTGCCGATCGCAATAAAGACGGTAAATTAAGCGCCGAGGAAATCAAGCAAAATGATGCTTTGGTAATTGTCAAGGATGCGGGTATTCCTGTAATTGACGATACTGCTGACGGCAGTAAAGGCAGCGGTTTGATGCACCACAAATTTGTGGTAATTGACGGCAAAACGGTAATCGTCACTTCGGCTAATTTTACCACAAGCGATATACATGGCGATTTCAAGACAGCCGCAAGTCGCGGCAATGCGAACAATTTGCTGAAAATTGAAAATGCTCAAATAGGGCAACTATTTACTCAAGAATTTAACATCATGTGGGGCGACGGGCCCGGAGGCAAACCGGACAGCAAGTTTGGCATCAAAAAGCCGTTTCGTCAAGTGCAAAAAGTAAGAGTAGGGAATTCGACAGTGGCGGTGCAATTTTCGCCGACTTCCCAGACTTTGCCTTGGGAAAAAAGCGTTAACAGTTTGATAAATCGAAATTTGGGTAGTGCGAAAAAGTCGGTTGATTTGGCATTGTTTGTATTTTCGGCTCAGCGGTTGTCCAATACTTTGGAAATTGAAGCTAGCCGGGGAGTTGCGGTGCGAGCTTTAATTGACTCTAATTTTATTTATCGCTCTTACAGTGAAGGTTTGGATATGATGGGTGCGACTTTCATCCAAGATTGTAAGTTAGAAGCTGACAATCGCCCTTGGAGAAAGCCGCTGACTACGGTGGGAGTGCCGCTGTTACCAATGGGCGATCGCCTGCACCACAAATTCGGCGTTGTGGACGGCAAAACAGTGCTTACAGGTTCTCACAACTGGAGTGAGGTGGCAAATCACGGGAATGACGAGACGCTGCTGGCGATCGAGAGTCCCACTGTTGCGGCCCATTTTGAGCGGGAGTTCGATCGGCTTTACAAAGGTGCAATCATGGGAATTCCCGCCCGAATCAAACAGAGAATTGATGCTAAGAAAAAAGAGTGTGATTCACTACAAGCAGCATCAAAAACTACGAGTGCTAAACCTCAAATTGGTGCGGGTAAAAAGTTAGTTAATTTGAATGCAGCGACTCAGGAAGAATTAGAAACCTTGCCTGGGGTTGGCCCGAAGTTAGCCGAGAGAATTATTGCAGCGCGGCAACAGCAACGTTTTACCTCTTTGGAGGATGTGGCACGGGTACAGGGAGTCGGGGACAAGATTTTAGAGAGATGGCGCGATCGAGTAACTTGGTAGTTAAGTTCGTACTCCTTAGATATTGCACCATTCTCAACTACTTGTTTAGGAACAGGCAAGATGCCTGTTCCACAAAGAGTAGATTTTCTTGTGGAACGGGCCGGAGAGCCCGTTCATAAAAGGCTTATTGACAATAGTGCAACATCTCAGTAATCAGGACTTCATTCCTGACTCTAAAAAGTTCACAGTCATAACTTCCGCCCTTCCTTTGGAAACTCAGCATCAAAGACTCAAGTTCTCACTATAAACCTATAGCAATCCTAAATCATTTGCATAATTATTGTAGGGGCAATCCCCCCGTGGTTGCCCGATAGATAGGGGGTAGGCACGGGGAGTAGGGGTAGCACTACCCCTACAAATGTATCTGAATCATTTAGGATTGCTATATTCGATCTACTTTGACAACACATCAGCTCTCAAGTTAAGATAACTTCTAAACAAAATGCTATCTATTCACCTGAGAGGTATAGAGAGATGAAACACGCCAGATTTATTACGGGGAGGCCACAAATCAAATTCCTAGCTATTTTGGTGGGGGCTTTTTTTTTGACGCTAGCAGCTTTCACAGTTAGCGCCCAGCAGACGAGCGAAGCACAATTTAGGGTCAAAAACGAAAACGCTTTTAATATTAATTTGATTCAATTTAAGCGCACTGAATATGTAGGTGCGTGTGCTGGTACTGTCTTCTCCCCTGATTCGCAAAGCGCTCGATTTGTCTCCAGCAAAACTCCTCCGGCCCCTAACAGGAGGGTGATGATTAAAAATGTGACTGATGGCATGGAAACTAACCCCTATCCCTACACCGACAGAAGTTACGACAAAGGCGAGTTTTCCGAGGATTTTGCATTTAAGTTGGGTAACAGTCATAAAACAAGAACTTTTTCGGTTTTAGAGGGAGAAAATAAGTTTCTCTATGAAATTAAAGAAAATGACCAAGTTAGAGAACAGGGTGCGCTTACGGCTGAAGTTTCTATACAGAACTTAGGTACTTTTCCCCGTCAGCAAATTTGTCAAGATCAGGTAGAATGTCGGGATACATCTGATTGTCGCGACAGTAAAGGCCGAAAAAGAAGTTGCCGACGAGAGTGTTTTCCTGTTCAACAGTGTCGCTGTCCGTAACTGCTTGAAAAATACCTAATTCTTTTAATTAACCCCAGAGGAATAAAAGAAGAGAGGCTAAAATTAATTAAGAGAACTAAAACCGGAGCGCGGATAAATATGTCTCAGTCTGTTTTACCTGTTTCGGAAACCGATCGAGTTGATGCTTCGCCCACCTTAACTTTTGAAGAATATCTTGTCTATGAGGGAGAACCTGACGTTCTCTACGAACTTCACAGGGGAAAATTAATACCGATGGCAGCCGCAACGGCTTTACACGCAAGCATCTGCGAATTCTTAGTTTACATATTGCAGCGTTACTTAGCTGAACACAATCTCGATTTGGTGGCAAAAACTAATGTGGGAGTGAGAACGGAAGAGAATTCCTCGCGGATTCCTGATGTGATTGTTTGTACTCAAAGTCTTTGGGAACAACTGCTTGCCAGACCTGGTGCTGGCGTCTTCGATTTAGATGAAACGCCAGTGTTAATTGTTGAAGTTGTCAGCCAAAACGAGCGTCAAGATTACGTGACAAAAAGAGCAGAATACGAAAATGCTGGAGTGCCGGAATATTGGATGGCAGACCCTAAACCTAACCGGACTAGGGTCAGAGTTGTAACTTTGCCGGAAAATGAGACTGCTTACGAACAAGCGAATTTTTTCCCTGGGCAAAACATCGTGTCTTTACAGTTTCCAGATTTGATTTTATCAGTGGATCAAATTCTCTCTCCCCCACTTGTCGAAGATTTAATCAGACAAGAACAATCTCGATTACAGCAAGCTGACAGACTGGCGGCGCGCTTGCGGGAGATGGGAATAGACCCGGACGCTATTTAGCACTAAAGTGTCCTTTTGAGATTCGGAATTACTCGTTACCAGGCAGAGCCTGGTAACGCAGATCCGGAGGCTCTGCCTCCAATTTTCATGAAAGCAAACGAGGCAGAGCCTCGCTTACATCGGTTCCCAGGCACAGCCTAGGAACCAGTTAAGAAAATTGAGTTTTTGTGGAACAGGTCGGAGTGCCTGTTCCGCGAAAATCAAGTAATGGGGTGAAAGTAGAATGCCGCTCCTAACACAATATATGTTGCTAAAAGCAGCACTCCTTCGAGCCAATTAGAGCGCCCGTCGATACTGATTAGATTCGCAATTGTCACGGCGATGGCAACTGCAACTACTTCAAACGGATTGAAGTTTAAATCCATCGGCTGATGAATCACTAATCCGATAATCACCAACACCGGCGCTACCAGCAAAGCAACTAGCAAACTCGAACCCATTGCGACAGAAACTGACAAATCCATATTGTTTTTCATCGCAACTCCCACCGCAGTTACATATTCAGCCGCGCCGCCAACAATCGGCAACAGAATTACCCCTGTAAACAGCGGCGTCAATCCCAATCCTTTGGTAGTTTCTTCGACAACACCAACGAAAATTTCTGATTCAAAAGCAACGGCAACAGTTGAGGCAACTAGCACCCCTATCCACAACCACAAATTCGGTTTGTGCGTAGTAGATTCTTCTTTGGTATTTTGAGGATTTTCTGACTCTAGTTCTACTAAGCCAACATCGTAAAGATAGCTGTGGGTTTTTAATGAAAATAGCAGAGTTAAAGCATAAACTGCAATTAGGACGATCGCAGTTATTAAGGAAAGATTCTGAATGGCTGCGGGTTCGACTCCATTAGAGGTGTAAATTACCATTGTCGGCAGCAGAATTGCAATCACTGCTAGAGTCATTGTGGAACCGTTCACCCGCGCGATTATTGGCTTAAATTCCTGTTCTTTGTAGCGGATTCCTCCTAGCAGCATGGAAAATCCCATGACTAAGAGCAAGTTGCTGATAATTGTACCGGTTATGCTGGCTTTCACAATGTCAATTAAGCCGGCTTTCAGGGCAACTATGGCAATAATTAATTCCGTAGCATTGCCGAAGACTGCATTTAATAAGCCGCCTATGGAGGGGCCTGTAACGATCGCCACTTCTTCTGTTGCTGTGCTCAACCAAATCGCCAGAGGTATAATGCCTAAAGCGGATGTGATGAAAACTGCGAGGGAACCCCAGTGCAAATACTCAGCGGCGATGGAAATGGGGATAAAAATTAACAGCGCTATGGAAAGAATCTTTTTGATTGACATAGGAACTCGGATGGTGTAAGGAAGGGTGATGTCGAGTTGTCGGGGCGATCGCAAAGTTGATTTTACACTATTCAACTATTCTCTGACAATTCTGCTGGCAAGTGCGATCGATAAATGGGAATTTTTAACCGGAAATGCACCCAGAGCGAGGCAGATTGAATATAATAGAATTATATCGACATCGGTGAAAAGATATGTCTCAATCTGTAGTGCCAGTTGTTGAATCAAAGCAAATTGATACTTCACCAACCTTAACCTTTGAAGAATACCGATTTTATCAAACTGATTCCGATCTACAATATGAACTGTACAAAGGCAAATTAATTCCGATGCCAACCGCCACAGTTTTACATATCAAAATTTGCGAATATTTAGTTTACAAATTGCAGCGTTACCTAGCTGAACACAATCTTGACTTAGTAGCAAAAACAGGTCTGGGAGTAAGAACAGAAGAAGATACATCTCGGATTCCTGATGTAGTTGTTTGCACTCAAAGTCTTTTGGAACAAGCTGGTGCTAGACCAGGTTCTGGTATCCTCGATTTTGAGGAAAAGCCCCTGTTAGTCATAGAAGTAGTGAGTCAAAATCGGCGCGCAGATTATGTGATTAAACGAGCTGAGTACGAACTAGCTAACGTACCTGAATATGTAATTGTTGACCCTACACCTAACAAGGAATTGGTGCGAGTTTTAGCCTTTCCTGAAGGGGAAGACATCTATACGCAGACTGATTTTAGGGCGGGGCAACAAATAGTGTCTGTAGTATTTCCTAATCTGACATTATCAGTGAATGAAATACTGTCTCCGCCATTAGTTGAAGGGTTGATTAAAGCAGAACAAGCTCGGTTCCAGGAACTTGAGCAGCAAGCTGATGAGCAGCGCCAACGGGCGGAAAGATTGGCGGCGAGGTTGCGAGAATTAGGAGTAGATCCCGATCGCATTTAGGAGGTTTCTGTCAGATCCCCGAATTCTTAAAAAAGTCGGGGATCTGGGTATTCTGTTGTTTGAGGTGGGCTTGATACTGTGCAGCTATTCAACCCAACGCACCCGCACAAAATGAGCTTCGCGTCCCCAGAAGTCGTGACTTACAGTAATATCAACAACACTCAAATTAAACGGAATAGCAGTGGTGACGTACCGCTGAGCCAGAGCTCCCACATCAGGGGCTAACTGAGCCGCAGCCGCAGCCGCTGCACCCAAACCTAAAAGTTGTAGAATCGGCCCGCGAGGCAGGGCTAAATTGATGCCAACAGCAAGTCCTGCCGTTAGCAGCATTGCCACCGACAAATTCGTGCCACAGCGGGGATGTACAGCTAAATCCCACTCTCCGCTGGCAATCCGCTGCAAAGCCTCGCGCACTGCCTGACGCAACTGTGCAATGTTAACGTGACCATAAAGATAAAACCCTTGGTCTGTGGACATTCCGCCCAATAACTCATTATCGGTTCTTCCTGTCGTCGCACCAAAGGATTGGCTTAGTACCCAAACAGTAGCGTGTTCCAAAGCATGAACTTGGCGCAAAGTCAAGACTTCCTTCAAACCGGGCACAAAATTGAGTTGTCGCAACAAATCAGCATCTTGAGTCCGCTGCGGGGCAAAGTCGAAGGGAAACTGGCCGGTGTGGCCGGAAGCAGAAGCAGTAGTTGTCATATCAAAACGCCTCCATTAACTCCATTAAGTGGATATTTAAGATTAGCAATTCGGTTGAGAAAAAGCCGATCGTAAATTATCAATAGTTGTGACTTTAAAACCTAGCAAGGGCAGGTTTTGTGCAAAAATTATTAGCCCTCAACCTGCCCTTACTAATAGAGCGCACTTATTTCCAGTTTATCGTTCGAGCCGCTGGCCGTCGCGGAACACTCCCGGAAACCGCCGGCCACTGGTATCGATAATTGTCCCTTTGCCGTGAGGCAATCCCTTGCGGAACTCTCCCTGATAGCGGATACCATTAGCAAACGCGCAGCTACCCCTAGCATCGAGTTCTTGATTATAGAACTGTCCCGAACACCGGGTACCGTCAGCGCGGGTGAACACCCCCGTACCCAAAGGCTTGCCCCCTAAAAATTGACCGACAAAGCGATCGCCGTTAGCAAAAATGAATTGCCCCTGTCCTGTCGGCGTACCCACTTTCCAATCCAGAGAAAACGGGCCTATATAGCGATCGCCATTAGTAAAAATAGCTGTCCCGGAGCTGATTCTGCCATCTCGGAATATGCCCTCGACGCGGGCGTCGTCCTTAAATATAAATTGTCCTCGACCGTTTGGCTGGCCTTGACGGAACTGCCCCTCATAGCGATCGCCGTTGGAATATACGTATACCCCAGTGCCACTCGGCAAACCGTTAACGAACTGTCCGATGTAGCTATCACCGCCGTCATAGTCGCACCTAACTCTACCTGTAGCGATAGCTGGGACGCAACGACCACTCGGAGCTCCTACCCCTACTTGCGCCATTGATGGCAAGGGATAAGTCGCGTAACTACCAATTCCCAACACTGATGTAACTAATAGAGCGATTCCACTGGTTTTAAAACGGGAAATCATTAACAAAGTCTCTCCTATACGCTTCTGGATATTATTTTGCTTCGTCATTTGTCTTTTGTCCGATTTCTGGTCAAAAGTGGCCTGAAAACCTCAATTTATGCTTTACGAAACTCCGCGTTTGCCGTTGCGAAATACCCCCGGAAAGCGCCTGCCGCTAGCATCGATCATCGTTCCGACACCGTGAGGCACTCCCTTTCGCAATTCTCCTTCATAGCGCGTACCGTTGGGGAAAGTGCAGGTGACACTAGCATCTAGTTCTTGATTAAAAAATCTGCCGGAACAGCGAGTGCCGTCTTTGCGTACTAATACCCCTGGGCCAAAGGGCGAACCTGCAAAGAATTGTCCTTCGTAGCGATCGCCGTTGGAGTAAAAAAATTGACCCCGCCCTGCTGGTTGGCTGCTAATAACATTAGTCTGAAGGTTCTGGACGACTCCGAAGTCTCCCACGTAGCGCTCACCGTTGGGGAAAACCACCGTCCCAGATCTCATCGTGCCGTCTTGGAACACGCCTATGTAGCGGGCATCATCTTTAAAAATGAATGTCCCTCTACCATTGGGCACTCCCTTCCGAAATTGTCCTTCGTAGCGATCGCCATTAGCGTAAACGTAGACTCCACTGCCGTCGGGGAGGCCGTTAACGAAGTTTCCCTCGTAATTATCGCCTGTCTCGTAATTGCATTTCACTCTTCCCGTCGGAGGATTTCCTTGGCAGAAGGGAGAGCGTTTTTCTTCTTCGGGTTTTGCCTCTGGTGTTGGCTGTGGTGTTGGTTGAGCCATTGATGGCTGGGGATTCAAGAGATTAGTGGCGCTGCCTATACAAGAAGCAACTAATATCACCATCCCTAATTTTTGAATTGAACCGAGCATGAGAAATCTCCTTTGACTTCCATTACTAATAGGGATTTTATAGAAGCTAAGACTCGCTGAAAAGTCTTCTATTTTTTAATCCCTAATGTTTCTTCCCAGAAGCGACTAACTCACTCTATATTAATTTTACCTTCAGATTCGATATCAGCCATAAACCCTAAGGGCAAAAATTAGAGTTTTTGCCCTTAGCATTTTTCATGCTTTAATGTCAATTTTCAGCGCCGCGTTGAGCTATTCGGATTTGGCCGACGGCTAATAACTGCATTGGCGGGTTTTTGTTCGCGACTTGCAGGTTTTTCGCCAACACCTTTGGCTACCTCAACGCCGTTTTCCTCTAGAATTACGACGGGATCTCCTCCGGGCTTGATATCCACCCGCTTCACCAACACTTGCCCGTTAGACAACCGCTGCCCGACTTTGACATATCGGCTGGTTGGTTCATTCGGTACTTTGACAATCACTTGCGTCTCGTTCCCGACTTTTACCACCCCACTGACTTCAGTGCCTGTAGCGAGGTCAGTAGAAGGCGGTGGCGGTGCTGCAGGAACTACGGGTATCTGGGGAGGAGGTGGGGGATTGGGGTCTCTCCACTGGGGCGGGCGCTTGTCTACTGGCAGTTCCGGCAGATCCGGCACTCCTATGGGTCTAGCTGCAATGGGCTGGGGCGGGCGCGGGGGTGCAGGACGGCGCGGATTCCTACCGGTAGTTGGTGATGAAGTTGGACGGCCGCCCAATTGAGGCGTATTGAGTCCCGGAACTTGGCGCGGCGAGCCAATTTCCGATCCATCGCCTCCCGGCAGAGAAGGATCTCCGGGGCGACTGCCCAATTGAGGCGTATTGAGTCCCGGAACTTGGCGCGGCGAGCCTATTTGCGCGCCTTCGCCTCCGGGAAAACCTGGCTGTCCGGGGCGACTGCCCAATTGAGGCGCATTAAGTCCCGGAACTTGGCGCGGGGAGCCAACTTCCACGCCTTCGCCTCCCGGCAGAGAAGGATCTCCGGGGCCCGCTGCTATTAACGGTGATCCCGCTGGGCGACGCCCTACTGGCGGGGGGTTTAGCCCAGGCACTTCTGGCAACCGGGCTAATTCCCGACCCAGGGCCCTCTCGCCTTCGGGCTGACGATTTGTCGGACTTTCGGATAGAACTGGCAGAAGAGGAGCTTTTGCGATTGTTCGCGCCTCATAGTCTTGATCGCGGAGGGCTGCATCAAGTCTATTCTTACCCTGTCGCCAAACTGCTTGCAGCAAATTTCCTCGCGTCACGCAAGAAAGTTCCCCCCTTCTTACTGTCGGCGGTCGATATACCTCAATTGCCTCGGCAATTTCCGGCACGATGGAACATCGGAGAGCATCAGCAGGTGATCTTTCTCCATAAATGTCCCACAAGTTTGAGGCTGTCCGATATTCATCCAGGGCCTTTTCTATTCTTCTGAATAATGGTCGGTTAGTTAGTAGTAACTCTCGTCTGACTACACCAACATTATCCTCTCTCAATGTTCCGTAAATAGTGTCGACCAATGTACCCACATCCCTATCGTACTCAGAGTTTTGTGTGGTCTCGTCTAGCAAAGCCTGAAGCGTCCTGAATTCGTTGACAACGCGTCTTGCTGTCGGGCTGAGATTGATTTGGGGAGCGGCCGGGCCTCTGAGCTTAGTTCCTCCAATTTGGACTGGGCGGGATAGTTCTGGCAGTTTAGGTATCATTGCCACCTGTCGCTGTGGCAGTTTGGGCAACGGATTGGCTGTCATGGGCCCTGCTGGGACTCCGCCGGGGATATCGCCAACTCCGGGAGGGTTTTGAACTGCGATCGGTGGCAGCGGCCCAAAGGGGTCTAACTGAGAAGGATTCGGTGTCACAGGGCCTTGGGGCACCGGCTGAAGCGGAAGCGTTGGATTCCTGTTTTTGTTGTTGCCGATGCCTGTTTGAGCCTGTCTCGCTCGTTCGTCTGGGTTGGTCGATCGAATTAACCCTGGAGGCTGGGCCGCTACTACTGGAGACTGGAATGTCTGAGTTCCTGGGGTGGGGCTGGCAGAGGCTGCCGGAGATGGAGAGGCTGCACTGGGGCTGGGGCTGGGGCTGGCTGTGTTGCTGCCCTCGCCACCACAGCCTGCGATCGAGAAAGCTAGTAGTCCTATAGTTGCAAAATATAAAAGTTTGTGCATTGCCGATCGTCCCCAAATGCTTAATTTCAAGATATCCAACAAGGCTCTGCAATTACAGCCTGTTGCCGTTTATCAGTTTATCTGTGTTCGATGTTATGCGATCGCTTGAAAATTGCCAAGTTTTCCTCACGATCCGATCGGACTCTTCGGCCGCTGGGTTTTGTGGAGCAAGTTAGGATATCAATGGCGGTCGTTGTGGGAAATATTGAAGCAATCAAGGTATTTAGATCATGGCAAAAGTGATTCTCAAGCGGATTTGGCGATCGGGCTTTGTTTTTGCGACCGTTTTGGTGGGTGTGGGATCGGTGGGGGGCGGCCAGGTGCATTCTGATTCACATCAGCCAGAAACCCAGGTGATGACATTGATGCCCGATGTGAGTTCCCAGCAGCACGCGCGGCGCAGCTATCCCGTTCCCCGCAGGGGTTCCCGAAGGGTAGGGAATCGCACTATAACGGGATCGGGATTGACAACTGGCAAATTGTACTCTCAGTTTTGGAACCCGTCAAATGGTGGTGCCAAACCCCCAGCAAATCAACGGGCGAAGCCTCCGGGGAATCCACAGGTATTTCAAGCTAAAATCAAGCGTCGCGCAGGCGGGACGCCGGTGATTGATGTGGTATTTAACGGCAACCAGACTTTTGAGATGATTCTCGATACCGGCGCCAGTGGCACTTTGATTTCTCAGCGGATGGCTACTGCACTGGGAGTGAGGCCGGTGCGTACCATCAGAGCGGGGATCGCTGACGGTAGCTTTGTCGAGTTCCCCATCGGCGTAGTGCGATCGATTCGGGTTGGGGGTGCTGCGATCCAAAATGTCGAAGTGGCGATCGCCAAACAAATGCCAATAGGTCTGCTCGGTCACGATTTCTTTGGCAATTACGATGTCAAAATTAAAAAAGATGTTGTAGAATTTTATGTCCGCTGAAAGTGAGCCGATTCGGAAACGGATTTTTGCTCAACTGGTTTAAAGTTATTCCCAGCCCAGTCAAAGCTGTTTAATCTATTCCTTGAGGCAGTAGTAAAAGTCCGCCATCTGTGGTATTCTTTTTAGTGTTTAAATAGCAACCTACCGTTAAACAATTCGTGAAAATGCGGCCGCAAAAGCAGGGTCGCTGTTGGTGAGATAGGTAACAGCCTCCGACTGTGCATTCACAGTACAGCCCAAGGCAATCAATTAAACAATTCCCAAAGCAGGTCGAGATTAGTTCCCACAATACTGTGGCTAAGGGAATTTGGGTGGGCTTTGTTCAGCCGGAGCCTAAAAAATATGTAAACTGATTAGCGGCAGATGTTCCGCAAAATCGGAAATCATGAAAATCGAGAAATTAATTATTGTAAATAAGGTATTCACATGGCACAAGCGTCTGTATCTCCTGTAGTGCTGATTATTCTAGACGGCTGGGGTTATCGTGAAGAAAAAGACGGAAATGCGATCGCCACTGCGAAAACACCCGTGATGGACAGTCTCTGGGCCGCTTATCCCAGAACTCTGATTAAAACATCGGGTCGGGCGGTAGGGCTGCCAGACGGGCAAATGGGTAACTCAGAGGTTGGTCACTTGAATCTGGGTGCGGGCCGCGTGGTTCCTCAAGAGTTGGTGCGGATCTCGGATGCAGTGGAAGATGGTTCTTTGCTCAACAATAAAGCGCTGGTTGGGCTTTGCGAGAAAGTCCGCGCCACGGGCGGCAAGTTGCACCTGACTGGTCTTTGTTCTGAAGGTGGGGTTCATTCCCATCTCAGTCATATTAAGGGTTTGCTGCAATTAGCAAAGGCACAGGGAATTTCTGATGTTTGCATTCACGCGATTACTGACGGTCGCGATACTACTCCGAAAGAGGGTGTCGAAGCTCTAGGCAAGATTGAAAGTTATATCGCAGAGGTAGGGGTCGGTCGGATTGCGACCATTAGCGGCCGCTACTACGCGATGGACAGGGACAAGCGCTGGGATCGGGTGCAGCGGGCTTACGAGGTGATGACGACTGAGGGTGCGCCTGACGGTCGATCGGCGGTTGATGTGTTGCAGGCCTCTTATGCTGAAGGAGTGACCGACGAGTTTGCAGTTCCGACTCGGATTGCTCCGGGGGCTGTGGCATCGGGGGATGGGCTAATTTTCTTCAATTTTCGCCCGGACAGGGCTAGAGAATTGACTCAGGCTTTTGTATCTCCCGATTTTAAGGGGTTTCAACGGCAGTTAATTGAGCCGCTGACGTTTGGGAGTTTTACTCAGTACGACCCGAAGTTGTCGTCAGTAATGGTGGCTTTTGAACCGCAGAATTTGAACAATATTCTGGGCGAGGTGATTTCTAAGCACGGTTTGCAGCAGTTGCGGACGGCGGAAACTGAAAAGTACGCTCATGTGACTTATTTTTTTAATGGGGGTCTGGAAGAGCCTTTTATCGGAGAACACCGGGAGTTGGTGCAGAGTCCGATGGTGGGGACTTACGATGAGGCGCCCCAGATGTCGGCGGATTTGGTGACGGATGGGGTGGTGACGGCTTTGGAAAAAGGCATCTATTCGTTGATGGTGATTAACTACGCTAACCCGGATATGGTTGGTCATACGGGGATGATGGATGCGACGATAATTGCGATCGAAACTGTGGATAAATGTTTGGGGCGGCTGTTGAGCGCGATTAGTAAAGCTGGGGGAACGGCAATTATTATTGCTGACCACGGAAATGCTGAGCAGATGTTTGACGATGACGGGAATCCCTGGACGGCTCACACTACTAACCCCGTGCCGTTTATTCTGGTAGAAGGTGAAGGTCTGAAGATTCCGGGTCACGGAACGGATGTTCCTCTGAGGACTGATGGTTCTTTGGCGGATATTGCGCCGACGATTCTGGAGCTGTTGAGGTTGCCTCAGCCCCCGGAGATGACGGGACGTTCTATGATTGAACCCGCTAATTTTGAAGTTCGCGCCAATCGCACTCCGGTGCGAGTCCGATTGTAGTAGGGACGCAGCAGCAGTAGGGACAAAGGCGTCGTGCATTGGTGTCAACTTAAGCTGTCATCCGCCCAGTCCTCCCGCCCATCCGGTAGTCCGCCAGGGAATGAATTCCCTGTCTAATAGCGAAAGTCCTCTCAAGAGGACTAATGAGTTTAAAAATTCGGCGTTGCTGAATTGGGGTATGAAATTTGTAGGGGCAATCCCCCCGTGGTTGCCCCACTGCTGACAGCG
This sequence comes from Microcoleus sp. B7-D4, assembly GCF_036705125.1. Classification (NCBI taxonomy): domain Bacteria; kingdom Bacillati; phylum Cyanobacteriota; class Cyanophyceae; order Oscillatoriales; family Microcoleaceae; genus Microcoleus; species Microcoleus sp. B7-D4. The sequence goes on along the minus strand of NZ_JAUBTT010000032.1, from coordinate 49,185 downwards.
TAAGCACTTAGAATTACCCCATCAGGCAAAATCAAACTTGGATTCAGCAGCACCAAAAATTCTTCTTTTCAGTCCTCTTAAGAGGACTTTCGCTTTGAGACAGGGAATTCATTCCCTGGCGGACTGGCGGACTAACAGCTTAATTTGACAACAATGGGTACGATGCTGTGTCCCGGAGGAGATTGTGTGCGATCGACCGAATTTGATATGATAATAAATTACCGATTACTAATTACCAATTACCCCCGATTATGGATATTGTTTCTGTGTTACAAGTTATCTGGTCTTTGTCTGCTTTAGGACTTGTGATTTTTGTGTTGCTGCACAGTCCTAAAGGCGATGGTATTGGAGGGATTGGCGGACAAGCTCAATTGTTTACCAGCGCCAAGAGTGCAGAAACGAGTCTGAACCGCATTACTTGGGGTCTGTCTATTGTTTTTATGGGTTTGACTGTGATTTTGAGTGCTGGTTGGTTGACGCCTAAGTTATAAAATTTGGATTTGTAACCACATTAGCTCACGGGCGGGACGCCCGTGCCACATTAGTTCACGGGCGAGACGCCCGTGCCACATTAGCTCACGGGCGAGACGCCCGTGCCACATGAGTTCACGGGCGAGACGCCCGTGCCACATTAGCTCACGGGCGAGACGCCCGTGCCACATTAGCTCACGGGCGAGACGCCCGTGCCACATAAATAAATATTGTGGGGTGTAGGGGTTGGGCTTCTAGCCCGCCCTAAAGATGAAATTTAAGTGCGGTTGCAAAAATGCGGTTGGGGAAAGTGACATTAAAACCTCGATTGCTGGCTGGTTTGGGATTGGCTTTATGTTGTTTTAGCCTGATAGTTTTTACTCAGGTTAATACTCCGGCAACGAGTCTTTCTTCTCTCCCGAATAGTTTTCCGCCTCCACAGGTTCACCCTTTGCCGCCCACGCTGGCCAATTGGCAAGATTCCACCGATAGCGGTGATTATTTTGACCAGGTTAAGCCACCGAAATTTGGTCATTTGTTGTGGTCTAAGTTTCCGATTCAGGTTTATGTTGAGCGTCCAGTTGATGCTAATAAGTCTGAAGAATGGATGGCGGCTGTGTTGGATGTGGTGCGAGAATGGGGGGTTTATTTGCCTTTGGAAGTGGTGGATAGTTCGGAGGTGGCTGATATTAGGATTTTACGTCGGGCTCCGCCTTTGCGTCAAGGGGTTTTGCGATCGCGTTCTGGAGAGGCTACCTATGAATTGTACGACCGTAGGGATGGGGATAAAACTGTGTTATCTCATCGGTTTTCGGTTTATTTGAATCCGACTCAAGTGGGTAAGTATGTTCCGGCGACGGCGGCGACGGCGCGGCACGAGTTGGGTCACGCTTTGGGAATTTGGGGCCACAGTTTGATGGAAACTGATGTGCTTTATTTTTCTCATGTGAGAAATCCTCCGCCTATTTCAGCGAGGGATGTTAATACTTTGAAGCGGGTTTATGAACAGCCGACTCGGTTGGGGTGGTAATATTAGTTTTGATATGTAAAATCGTGTCAGTAAAAAGATGAAAGATGAAGCTTTTGGCATTGTACCAGTTTTTGCGACTGAAACTGATAGTTTGTTTTTATTGATTCAACATCAAGCGGGACATTGGGCGTTTCCTAAAGGTCACGCGAATCAGGGAGAATCTGCGCTAGAAACGGCGAAGCGGGAGTTTGAGGAGGAAACTGGCATCCGCGATTGTGAAGTGCTTGAGGAGCCTAGTTTTGTGGAACGTTATTCCTTTGTTAAGGAAGGGAAGCCTAGTTCTGTGGAACATTATTCCTCTGCAAAGGAAGGAGAATCAATTGAAAAGACTGTTACTTACTTTTTGGCTTTTGTAAATTCAATGGAGGTTAAGTTGCAAGTAGAGGAAGTTCAAAATTCGGCCTGGACTTCCTTTGAGGATGCAGTTAAGCTGATTACTTTTGATGGGAATCGGCAAGTTTTAAGGGAAGTCAAAGCATTTTTGGACGCGAGGAAGGAGTGTTAATCAGTCTTGGATACACACACTTGTTTATGTAGAAGGTGCATTATTCACTTTACGCTATAAGTAGCCTGTTAAAGCACTTTTGCGTCCGCGAATGTTAATATCTAGTCCGGTTATACGATCGCAATTAAGTTTGTAGTAAGGACTTTAGTGCTTAGTGACTGCAAGCTTTAAGAGAGAGCTTGATTCCTTACTACAAACAAATTATTTTGTTAGATACCCAACTTCTTCAATAAGTCGGGGATCTAGGTATTCGGTGTGATTATTTGTTGACTTTCTGCGCTTCGGCGTGGTGTTGCAAGCGAGAGAAAACGTTGTATGCGTCGGGGCCGGGAGTATCGTGTTCGCCAGAGCCGTCCATAGGGCCGTCAATGGCTTTCCAAGCAGGAATTCCGCCTTTGAGTTCGGCTACTTTTTGAAAGCCGGCAGTGCGTAGAAGATTGGCAGCTTCGGCGGTTTGTTGGTCGTTTTCGCCGTAGATGTAGATGTCACGGATGGGTTCTAAACTCGATTGTGCGCGCTCAACTAATTCGTCCATTGGCATCATTACCGCGCCGGTAATGTGGCTTTTGGTGAAGCTTTCAAAATCACGAGCGTCGATGATTGTGAGTCCGGGTTCGCCCCAATCTAAACGGGCTTTGAGGTCGTGGCTAGATGCTTGAGCTTTTAAACCAGGAGGGGTGGGAGTAATGTCGGGAAGTTTTTCTTTGATGTTGGAAATTTGGTCGGGAATAGTTTTCATGGGAAAAATGTTGTTCAATGTTTTGATTGCCATTGCAATGTAACAAGATGTTTAGATTGAATTCGTCTTTCTAAAGGCAGAATCCGGCATTGAACTAAAGTCGCAGTTAAGCTGGTTTGTGGGTTGTTAGCTGCGGTTGGGATCGCTACTTTAGTTGAGGTTGCTAGAGTGTAGCGGGCTGTGCTTAAAATGGTTTCGATCGCATTTGGTGCAGAGAATTAGAATTGCGATCGCTCTTTCGATCCGATATTTTATCAAACAATCACCTTTTAGTCAATACCTATTATTTTTAAATGAAATTTGCATAAGTTGTGCGTAGCCTCGCGCGGATTTTTGCGGAAAAGTTTTAAATGATTATCAACAAGGTTTCTGGTAAAATTTAAGAGTAAAAACAAGTATTTAAAGGTATGGATATGTCTGAGAAAAGTGAAGTTGCGATGCCTATAACTTTGACACCGGAAGAGCAAGCGGTGTGGGATGCGAAGGCGAAAGTTCGGGTACTGCTGAATTTGTGGGATTTGAGCGGCGGGAAGATGAAGGTGAAAAAGGGGGATTTGACTAAGCGGATTGTTCGCACTAATGAGACGAGTCAGAGATATCTGGGAGTTCTCGGCGAGTTGCAGGCGACTGGGGCGATCGAGTATTCGCTGGTAAATCGGGTGACGCTGGTGGAATTGAGCGCGAAGGGGAAAGAAGTTTTAGCGGAAGGCTTGAAAAGTAAGGATTCTCTGTTTGAGTTTGATGGTTCTCAAATTGGTACTCGGCTGGGAAATTCTTTGTTGAAGTGGATTCGGCATCAGGATGGTGCGGCAAGTGTTCGGGTTGAGAAAGGGAAAGGGGATGTAGGGGCGATCGCATCCTATGACGATTTTAAGGCTGTGGCGATCGATGTGTATGACAGCTTGAACCGGGATTATAACTTAGACGATTTAGTGCCGATTTATCGGATGCGTCGGGCGATCGGGGAAAGGGTAGGGCGATCGGAGTTCAATGAGTGGCTGTTGGAAATGCAGGCTACTGATATTTTTCAGCTAATGGCAGGGGAAACCCCAGACATCACCCCAGATAAACGTGAAGACTCAATCATCATTCCTGGTGGTACATTGCGTTACTACGCCAAGCGCTTAAATCCATAAAATTGTTCTCAATCTTTTTGTAGTTCGTTACCTCACACCCGATAACCATGAACAATATACCAGTTTCCCCGATAGAAGCCCTGAATGCTGCCATTCAAAATCACAATCCATTTAGCAAAGCTGGCATTGTCAAAGAGCAAGATATTTGGGGGAAAGGGTTCCCCGATCTTCCTACTCTAAATGCTCATGCTTCCGATGCAATTTTTCAGGCAGTTGAAAAAGTAAAGACAAGTCAATCTAGTCAAGAAAAGGTGAGTTCACTGGTATTAACTGCTTCAATGGGAGTGGGAAAAAGCCACATTTTGAATCGTACTCGCCACAGGCTAGAAAGCAATGGTAATGCTTTATTCGTTTATGCGAGTGTTAGTAATTACACAGACTTAAACTTTATCAACTACCAATTTCAGCAAACTTTAGTTAATAGTTTAAGTCGCCTAAGTAGCCAAGGTGTCATGCAATGCCAGGAAATAGCAGCAGCAATGGCTAACGAATGTTTCAAAGCTATTAATCCTGCTACACCAAATCTTTCTCCTCAAAAACTACTAGATCAATTTGATCAAGTATGTGCTAGTTGGGTTACTAAAAATAAAAATTACATGAAAGCCCTAACTAAGCAATTTCTTAAGACAAGATCAAATGTAGACCCTTATATTCTTCGAGCTGTTTTGTGGACATTATCAGAAACTGAAACACCTTTTGCTATCAAATGGTTGTCTGGTGAAGAGTTAGATAAAGCTAAAGCTGAGGAACTAGGATTGCCGACTAATTCCGGCAAGACTAATCAGGATAGAGAAGTAGAATCTCTTAACAATGTCCAGAAAATTTTAAATTTGGTGAGTTACTACCGTCCTATCATCATTTGTTTTGATGAAATAGATCTAAATCGAGATTGGTGTAGCAGTGAGGGATTACCAATAGTGCAGGTAATTGCCATTCTAGTTAAGCGTTTGTACGATACTCTCGAACAATCAGAACTCAGTCAAGGTTTAGTTATTATCACAGTAATGGCACCCGATACTTGGCAACAAGTTAATCTGATGCCTGGTAGTATACCCGATCGAATTTCAACATACACGCAGCGAAAACCAATCGATTTAAACTACTTGAATGGCGATTCTTTAGTTGATTTAGTCAAACTATGGTTGCAAGATTTTTATCAGACCAGAAATTTAAATCCTCCTCATCCGGTCTACCCATTTGAGGAAAGTCAACTGAGAGAATATGGCCGAGGTAAGCCAACTGTACGCGAAGCTTTGACATGGTGTGCCGAGAATTTTAAAGTTTTTATGCCTCCAACGCCTGAACTTCCAGAAGATCCTGCTGAACGGTTTGATCTTGCTTTTACCAAGGAACTTGAGGAAGACATCCGAGAGGATATAAAGGATAGTTTCACAATTGCTAATGCTATTTGCTTTGGCTTTTTAACCCTGATAGATGAGACTGTGGATAATGTAAAAATAAATAACATTATGACAGAGGTTAAACCCAAATTACAAAATGCGAATTGGATTGATTTCAAGATAATTGGTGTCGAAAATGGGAAAAAAATCAAGATTGGTGTTGCAGTCATTCAAACTTCTCAATCTGACTTAGTTGCTGGATTAAAGCGCTTAATTGATTATCAAAAGTTTGATTTGACTCGCGGTTGTTTAGTCCGTTCCCAATCAAAAATAGAGAAAATGAGCAAAAACTCTCCAGCATACAAGCTACTAGAACAACTCGTATCAGTAGAAAAAGGCGGTGAGTTGGTGTACTTGATTGAAGAGCAAATAAAACCGTTATTTGCTCTCCGTGCTGTTTATGAAAAATGCACAGAGTATAATTTAACCCAAGACGAGGTTTTTGATTTAATATCTCAGAAAAAGCTCACTTTTGACAATCTTTTACTGCGAGAAATTTTGAGCGATCCGTCGAATCAAATGCCTGTGGTTGATGAGGAAGATGAACTCCAACTTTTAGATGATATTTTCAACCCTACCAGCAGTGATGATACAGATGATGGCGATCTAAGCGACCAATTTAGTTAAGTATGAACCAATCAATTTTGCTTCAAACAGCACTGGCTTTACCAGTTCCACATATTGAAGCTTTAATCCAAGGACGAATGATTGCAGCTATGCCTCGGATGTTTCTGAATCCGGGGCGGACATTTGCTTTGTATCCAGCCGATAATTCTAATATGCCCTTGATGAAACCTAAGCAAATGAGCTTGTTTCCAGAGTCAGGGCAATTAGAACTCCCACTGGTAGTTTCAGATAAAGTTTCGATCAAAGCTTGGGCTAAGTGCGAATTGTGCCAAATGGTGAATGAGGCGGAATCATTAGAAGCTTTGTCGCGATTAACCATCTGGAAAACAGAGGCATTACAGCAAATTCTCCAGCAGCGTCCTTTTATTTTTGTAGCTTACCTGCGGGTTTATTTGCTACCTCAGCCGCTAGAAATGTCTGTGCATCCCAGCGGCAATTTTGTACCTTTGCCAAAGTCTCTAAATGTTACTGATTCAACGCCTGTGTTGAGCGAGTCTATCTTTGCTAAACGCCGTCAAAAGCTGGAAAAACTAGAGCCTCCTGAACATCCAGAATTGGAAGAGTTGCAAAGTGCATTAGTGCAGTTATCCACCACCAACCCAAAAGCCAAACAACTAGACGCAGAAATCAAAATGTTTCTAGGTTGGAGTAGCGATAAGCCTGTAAAACCAATCAAACCGGATTTATCTTGGATAAAGACTATAGCAGCTTTGGGAAATCGCAGCATAGAACTAGAAGAAAAAAAAAGCAACTATCAAGCAGGCACAGATTTTGAGAATATCACACGTCAAAGCCTTGAATTCTTAGGATTCAAGATTGAGAATGCCTACAAAGGCGGTGCTGGTGGTTTAGATTTATTTTGCTCCCAACCCTATCCCTTAGTTGGTGAGTGTAAAGCGGGTAGGCTTATCCCTAGTCGAACTGCTGAGGAATTGATTAAACTAGGAGGAATGCACTTAAGTCGGGATAAATTTTTAGAATCTACCAAGTTAGTGATTGGCCCTGGCAATCCTTCGGTGGATATGTTGAAAGCAGCACAAGAATGGAAAGTTAGTATTATCAATGCCATGACTTTACAGAAGCTAGTTGAGTTAAAAGCTAAATATCCAGGTGCTGTCAACTTAGTTGAACTCAAGCCCTATCTAGAAATGGGCCGGCAAATTGACGACAGAATTAATGATTATATTCAGAAAGTTGAAAGAGAAATTAGGCTGCGATCGCAAATCATACAAGCAGTGAAACAACTTTGCTCAGATAGCGACTTTCCAACGGTTGTTGAGATTAAAGTTCAATACAATGCTAGATTTGCCACCACTGATTCTAAGCTGACAAACGAATCAGTAAAGGATTTGACTATAGAACTTTCTTCACCGCTGACTGGTTACTTAGGGCGAATTAAAGGAGAAAATTGGCAAAGCGATCGCTTTTATTTCCTGCGCGACTTGTCCCTAGATGATTGAGATACGTCAAGGGCGATTCCCTGCGGGATAACTTCGCTTCACGTACTCCATCCAATTTCCTACACAGCATCAGGATCTATGCCCAGTTCCCGTAACCTCGCCGCCAACCTTTCAGCTTTCTGCAATTGAGCTTGTTCTGCCTTAATTAACCATTCCACCAATGGCGGATCTAAAATTTCATTGACTGATAATCTCAGATTGGGAAATACTACAGATTCCATTTCATCACCCGGCAAGTAATTTACCTCTGTATAAATGTCATCACCTTCGAGAAATGCCATAACTCGCACCCGCTGTCTGTTTTCTGCGGGGTCAACAATTACATATTCTGGCACATCAGCTAAGTTGTACTCCGCTCGTTTAGTTATATAATCAACCCGCCGATTTTCGGTGACTACTTCTATTACTACTAACGGCGTTTCATCAAAGCCAAGATTGCCTCCTCCGGGTCTAGCACCAGCTTGTTCCAAAAGACTTTGAGTGCAGACAACTACATCAGGAATACGGGACGAATTTTCTTCGGTTCTCACTCCTAAGCCTCTTTTTACTACTAAATCAAGATTGTGGGTGACTACGTAACGCCGCAACTGGTAAACTAAATATTCGCAAATTTTGGTGTGTAAAACTGTAGCTATTGGCATCGGAATTAATTTGCCTTTGTACAGTTCATATTGTACATCAAGTTCCCCTTCATAAAATCGGTATTCTTCAAAGGTTAGTGTGGGTAAATTATCAACTGGCTGTTCTGTTAAAACTGGCGGAATTGATTGAGACATATCTTTGTCACCTCAGCGAGTATTTCTGATTATTTTAAATTTAAACGACAGTATCAGGATCTACTCCCAATTCCCGCAACTTAGCCGCCAATTTTTCAGCGAGTTGACTCTGCTGCTCAGCGAGTTGACTTTGCTGCTCAGCGAGTTGACTTTGCTGCTCAGCGCGTTGACGCTCCTCCTCAGCGCGTTGACGTTCGATTACGGCTTGTTGCTGTGATTCCTGCAACTCAGCTCGTTCTGCCTTCACTAACTCCTCCACCAATGGCGGATTTAGTATTTCATCCACCGATAAAACGAAATCTGGAAATACTACAGATACAATCTCTTCACCTGGAAAGAAATCTGTATGCGTGTAACCATCTTCACCTTCAATAAATGCTAAAATTCTGATTTTTTGCTTCCCACATTTAGGGTCAACAATGCAATATTCTGGCACATTCGCTAATTCATACTGTGCTCGTTTAATTATGTAATCTGCCCGTCGATTTTCACTCACTACCTCTACTACTAATAGCGGTGTTTCTCCTAAGTCAAGGATGCCTGAACCAGGCTGGGCAAGTATTTGTTCCCACAAACTTTGAGTGCAGACAAGTACATCGGGAATGCAAGATGTAGCATTTTCTGTTCTCACTCCTACAGAAGTTTTTACTACTAAATCAAGATTGTGAGCAGCTAGGTAACGCTGCAATTTGTAAACCAAATATTCACAGATGCTTGTGTGTAATGCTGTCGCTGTTGCCATTGGTATTAATTGGCCTTTGTACAGTTCGTATTGTACATCAGGTTCTCCTTGATAAACTCTGTATTCTTCAAAGGTTAAAGTTGGAGAAGTATCTGTTTGCTTTTCTTCTAAAGCTGGGGCGATTGATTGAGACATAGGTTTTGGTATGAGTTTATCTTGATACAATTCCTATTGTAGATCGGATTACCATTTGGGCGATCGCCTCAACAAGGCTGTAGCTGCCTCACTGTCGAGAGGTTTAGAGAAAAAGTACCCCTGACCGTACTCGCAGCCGATCGACCGCATTTGAGCCAATTGGACGGCGGTTTCGACACCTTCTGCCACTACCTCCATCCCCAAACTGCGGGCCAGCATCACGATCGCCCGCACGATTTCCAAATTTTCGCCCATTTCCCCAATGCGACTGACAAAAGAGCGATCGACCTTCAAAATATTAATCGGGAACTTGTGCAAATAACTCAGAGACGAATAACCCGTGCCAAAATCATCAATGCACAAATCAATCCCCAAGTCTCTCAACTGCGAAAGCATCGCCGCCGCCGCTTCCCCATCTTCCATCACCACAGTCTCAGTAATCTCCAACTTCAAACAGCGAGCATCAACACCCGTTTCCTGCAAAACTTGCTTAATTTGCTGGATGGATTCCGGTTCCGAAAACTGCCTCCCGGAAAGATTTACTGCTACAGTCAGCCGCGAATTTCCCCCAAGTAAATTCAAACTCTGCCACTTAATAATTTGACGGCAGCTTTCGTTTAAAACCCACAAACCCAAAGGCATAATTAACCCAGTTTCCTCCGCCATCGCAATAAATTCCATCGGGGAAACTAAACCCCGTTCCGGGTGCAGCCAGCGCACCAGCGCCTCAAATCCGATAACTGAGCCAGTTTTCAAACTAACGATCGGCTGATAATAAACAGTAAAAGGACATTCCAATTTTAAAGCGGTCACTTGCGACTTCGGACGCTCCAATCTGCGATCGATTTCACTCATCGGCGAGTTTTCCGCCGCCGTCCCACAAGCGAAATCCACGATCGAATATTTCAAATTTAGTTCTTCAACCGACTCCCGCAAATCGTGTTCCAAGTGCATCAAAGCCACAGCGCGAGCGTGCATCGCACTGGTAAAAACTTCGTAGCGAGCTTTACCGAGAGCTTTTGCCCGGTACATCGCAATATCAGCATCGCGCAAAATATCTCCCGGCCACTGATATTTGTCGGTATTCAAAGCAATGCCGATGCTAGCAGTAATTAAAACTTTATTACCTTCCAAATTCAGCGGTCGTTCGATCGTTTTGAGAATTTCCTTTGCTTGGGCGATCGCCTCATCAACACCATGAATTTCTTCCAGCAAAATCACAAACTCATCTCCCCCCAGACGAGCCACCGTATCCCCTGGCCGCAAACAAGTCAAGAGACGGCGAGCCACAGCCACCAACAGCCGATCGCCCGTGCGGTGTCCCTGACTGTCATTAATCACCTTAAACCTGTCCAAATCCAGAAACAGCACCGCAAACTGATAGGTTGGATGCCGTTGGGCACGGGCAAAAGCTTGCCCCAACCGGTCAGTCAACAAAGCACGGTTGGGCAACTCCGTCAGCGCATCGTGCAAAGCATCGTGCAACAATTGTTCTTCAGCCAGCTTGCGCTCAGTCACGTCGTGACAGTTGACCACAATTCCCCGCACCGAAGGTTCGTTGAGCAAATTAGTCGCCACCGCTTCCAACACGCACCAGGAACCATCCTTGTGTTGCACTCGGTATTCCGCCATTCCCAGGCTAACTTTCGGCGTTTGCATGACACCTTTGAACACTTGATCCACTATCAGCAATTCGTCAGGGTGAATCAAGTCAAATATAGATCTGCCGAGAACTTCCGCCGTCGGGTAGCCCAAAATCCGCTCTAGGGAAGGAGAGACATAGCGGCAAAAGCCTTTCTCGTCGAGAATTACAATAATGTCTCTAGCATTTTCAATCAACGATCGAAAGCGCTTCTCGCTTTGCCGCAGCTCTTGTTCGGTGCGCTTGCGATCGGTAATATCGGTATTCATGTAAATCTGACCGACAATTTTCCCTGTAGCGTCTTTAATAGCATCGGCCCGCAGCAACACTTGCAAAGTTTCACCGCTTTTAGTGCAGTTGGTAATTTCACCAAACCAAGAATAACCTTGGGCGATCGTGTCGAGTACCTCCCTAGCAACTGCAGGGTCAGCAAAAACTGCCGATATACCTCCGGCTAGCTTAAATTCCTCTGCGGTGTCCCACTCAAATAGCTGAGAAAACGCTTGATTTTGATAGATGTGAGTGCCGTTCGCATCGCTGATGCCGATCGCGTCACTCGAACTTTCCACCGCCTTGCGAGTCAGCACCAGAGCTTCTTCTGCCAGCTTGCGCTCGGTAATGTCAATCCCTACCAGACAAGCTGCTTTGCCCCGATCGTACTTTTGAGCGACAATCAAATAGTATCCCTCCGACTCTCCCCCATCGGTTTGTACCTTAACGTTGAGTTCTTTAACCGCTTCCGTAGCGTCGTCGGCAAAAAACTCCACCACAAAAGAGTTAAAATCCGAGCTAGCAGCCAGAAAACCAATATCTTGACCGACAAAAGCCGACGGCGGCAAACCATGCAGTTTGGCTAAGTGCTGGTTAACCCCCAAATAGCGCAAATCCGAGCTAATCCAAGATACTGTGCCCGGAACTGCTTCCAAAATCGTTTGCAGTTGGTCGTTAGCTTGCTGCAATGCTTGCTGCACTTCACATATTGGTTCCGACAAGTCAGACTGAACTCCTACAAAGTGAGTCAAATTAGCGTTGTCGTCTCGCACGGGAGATAGCGATAATTTGCTCCAAAAAGGAGTGCCGTCTTTGCGGTAATTTTTGATTGGTGTCTGGATTTCTTGACCTTGGCGCAAGGCCTCGCGGATCTTAGCTACAGTAGTTCGATCGGTATCCGGGCCTTGCAAAAATCGGCAATTACGCCCCAAGATTTCACTGGCGCAGTAACCTGTCATCCGTTCAAAGGCCGGATTGCAATAAATTATGGGACAATCGGGTGCATTGGCGTCAGCAATGACAATGCCGCAGCTACTAGCGGCCAAGGCTCGATCGCGCAGCCACAGGGCTTCTGACGCTGTATGGCGATCGTCGGCACTCCCCACTTCACCTAAATTAGAAATTGACTGGTTCTCCCGATCTCCCATCAGCCGAACTTTCAAGCAAACCTTTACAATTTCCGAGTTGCTTCTTACTTTAACGTTTTTCAGGACTCGCGCAACGTAAATTGTATCTTGGTATTTAAGTAAGTGGGATCTAACTCACATCTTGCACCATTCTCAATTACTTGTTTAGGAACAGGCTTTTCGGCCTGTTCCACAAGAAAACTCATTCTTTGTGGAACGGGCATCTTGCCCGTTCTTGACAATGGTGCAACATCTGAGATTTAACCTTAGTTGTTAGTTGTATTTTATACGCTTGCTGTTCGGCATTTAAAAAAGCACATCTTCACATCCGCAGTGAAAAACCCTCTATTCTTCCCCCCCTCAGACTCTCTCCCCCTCCCCCCTTCTCCCCGCACCCTGGCCATCACGATCTGCCGCAGCTTATTTAGCAGGAGTTGCAGGTTGAGAAGTCGGCGGCGCAATATTAATTAATGGCAAAGTTCCGCCTCCTCCCATTACTGTCGGAAACTGGCCGTTCCATTTTTCAATTGCTTGCTGCTGCAAAATTTCGGCTGTTAATGTTTGCCGCTGCAAGCGTTGAGCTTCAGCTTTACCTTTAGCACGGTTAATTTCAGCTTGAGCATCTTGGGTGGCTTTTTTAACTGTAAATTCTGCTTGTTTAGCTTCTTGTTCGGCTATTTGTTTCGATTCGATGGCTTTGCTAAATTCGGGAGAAAAGCCAAAATTTATTAACGAAACATCTCTGACAATGACGCCGTAAGGTTCCAAGCGCTTTTTAAGGCTGTTGTCGATTTCTGTTTTGAGTTCGGTGCGCTTAGTGATAATTTCTTCTGCGGTTTTTTTAGAAGTTGCTGCTTTGAGAACTTCCGAAATAGCCGGACTCAAAATGCTGGTAACAATTTGTTCTTCCTCTCCTATTTGTTGGTAAATTTGATTTACTTTGGCGGGATCAACATTCCAGTTGACTGCCAAATCGGTCGTAATGCTTTGCAAATCTTTGGATGCTGCATCTGCTTTCAAATCTGTTTTTTGTACCCTCACGCTGAGAGTTTTTACAGAGGTGACGATCGGGAAAATCGGGTGAATGCCTTCATCTAAAATCGTGTTTTGAACTTTCCCGAAGCGCATCATAACGCCGCGTTCCCCTGGGCCGACGAGGGCAAAAGGTCTTAAAATCAAGGCGGCGATGATGAAGACGATGCCACCGACGATGTAGAGAGCTAGGTTGTACTGAACACTTTTCAGGGTTTTCATATGTTAATTCACCTATGTTGTGTTACTTGATGTTAGTTTTATCTTCGCTATTATCTAAAATTATAACTTCATGTTAAGGGTGCAACAACTCATAAATTAATTGATTCTTTTTCATAAAAGTCATATACTTGCGAGGGTCTGGGAATCTCTTAGCTCGATGAGCGGGGATGTATAATGGCACTTGTAGCTGGGTGAGATTATTGATTAATAAATGTTTCCATCATCTTGACAAAGCGGAGTTTTTTAGATAAAGCCGAAGTAAATAGATAGCTCGATCGCTCTTTGACAAGCGATAAAAGGGCGATCGGAAAGAGAAAGCTTTCTAGAAAGCGAAAAAATCAGAATTGAACAGCTAATTTTTGGGTAAATTTTAATGGTAAATGGCAGGTGCGTGCCACAAAAACCTTTGCGGGTTGCTGCAAGCCACGAAAGATAGAATTTCCCTCTGCGAGGTACAGACTTTATATGTAGAATAAGCCGACACCCGCCTTGCTCAACCCTCCTGAGTAGAAAAAAGACTGCTTGGGCAAGTTGGGAATTTATCGCTACAAACGATAAAACTCTGAGTTTAAAAATGCCCGAAAATAAGTTAAGCTTAGATGAGAACGGTTGAAGAGAAATCAAAATGTTGCAGCGACACCCTTGGCCGCAGACAATTGAAGAGGCGATCGCCATTCAAGAACAGCTTCGGTCAGAGGTAATTACCGAAAATCAACTGGACACAGTTCGGTACGTCGCCGGTGTAGATGTCGGCTACGACAGTGCAAACGACGTATCGCGGGCCGCTGTAACAGTTCTGAGCTTTCCAGACTTGCAATTGCAGCAGCAAGCTGTGGTTCGCAGTCCTACAACTTTTCCTTACCTTCCGGGTTTCCTGTCTTTTCGAGAAGTGCCTGCAGTTCTCGAAGCTTTAGAAAATATCAGTTTGAGGCCAGACTTGATATTGTGCGACGGTCAAGGACTAGCCCATCCCCGCCGATTCGGTCTTGCGTGCCATTTGGGGGTTTTGACAGGGATTCCCACGATCGGAGTTGCCAAAAATCGATTTATGGGAGAACATTCAGAAGTCGGACTCGATCGGGGCAGTTGGCAACCCTTGCTGTTGGAGGGATCAACCGTAGGAGCCGCGCTGAGGACGCAAACAGGGGTAAAGCCGATGTATGTGTCGATAGGTCATAAGGTAAACTTGATCAGTGCGATCGAGTACGTCCTGCGCTGCGCCCCAAAATATCGCTTACCAGAAACCACTCGATCGGCAGACCAACTAACATCGGGATAACTGGCAAGCGCGGAATGCCCCAAAAAAAAAGTAAAAAGACCAAAAAAGCATCCGTCTTTGGACTTTTAATTTTTGAGGTGGCGCCGCCCGAGTCGAAAAATCCTCTGAGTCTACTGCCAATCAGCTTTCGGTTCCATCCTTCCTGCGAACTAAAGCATCCTTCCAGCGAACTAAAGAATGACTATACCTGAGAAAGAGGTATAAAAGTTGGGGGGGTTTATAGAATGATTGAAAGACAGTAACCAGCTTAAAACATTGGCGGCTCTAACTATAGTGCCCGGGCGTGAACTATTTTTAGTTCACATTTGTAAATTATGAAAGATTCATCCTGCGAGTTAAACCAAAAGCTTAGATTCGTGTGATGAGGTTTCATAATTTACCGTCGGATATCTCACCACTGACTGGGAGTAACCACGACAGTGGGAGGCGAAGGCGCGATCGAGCTAAAAAATCAGAAACAAACAAGGAGACAGTCATGGCTGAGAAAAGCAAACGCGGATTCGCTTCTATGGATGCAGAAAAACAGCGCGCAATTGCTAGCAAAGGCGGAAAAGCTGCACACGAGAAAGGAACTGCACACGAATTCACCCCTGAAGAAGCCAGACAAGCTGGTCAAAAAGGCGGCGAAGCTGTCAGCAGAAATCGCGAACACATGGCTCAAATTGGTCGCGAAGGCGGTCGGAAAAGCCGCAAGAGCGAAGCTTAAGTCTCTTAAGGCTGGCCCTGTAATGAAAGATGGCACAGTTGCAGCGTGAGAGCAATTGCTAGGACAGTGAACGTTTGAGGAGGTGGGGCGATCGAAGTTACCGAGGTAGTTCGATCGTCCCACCTCCAAAATTCGTCACTAGCGCACCAAAGCTTCGCAAATGTGAAAACCCCACAGGAATTAGTTTTTAGCAATCCCTGGCAAATCTTGAACAGCAATTTTTTAACAAAGGTGCACTGGGGTCAATAATTTTGCGGGAAACAAAAGCTGACAAGCGCGATTAAGTCTCTCAAAAAAAGCCCATACGAGCACTAAAAGCCCCGAATTCAGGGCTTTTTTGTATAGCTGCACATAATATTTTTAGAAGTGCGATCGAGTCGGCGTCATTCGATTTTAGATTTTAGATTTTAGATTTTGGATTGACTTGCGCGAGATTAATTCGGGGGCTTGAGGATTTTAGATTTTAGATTTTGGATTGACTCCACGGATAAATCACGTGGCGGGTACCACCTTTGAAATTCTTGGTCAATAATTATAATTAAGTTTTTTGGTGAGGAAGTCCCTCCTCAAAATAAATCAGCTAATATTTTTTTATATTTTTGAGCAGCAAACTATACAATCATGACAAACCAGCTCACTTTAGCATGGACAGAAGCTGGGGTGCGCCAAACTCAGACAATTGAAAACGGACAGCCGAGCAAAAATCCCGGAACCGTGAGGCTAGGGCGCGATCCGGCGAAGTGCGATATAGTATTTTCGCATCCCAGCGTATCGGGGCTGCACGTTGAAATATTTTTTAATCAGGAATTGCAGGAGTATGCAGTGCGGAATTTGCGCGAAAGCAATCCGCCGCTGGTAGATGGAAAAATTCTCGCCCGAGGGGAAGCAAAATTGAACTCGGGAAGCCATATCCATTTAGGCCAAGTCCAAATTGAGGTGGTGAATGTGACGGAGGTGCAAGTAGCCGCGCCGCAGACAGTTTTGCTGTCTGGGCCTCCCGCACATGGTAACTTTCAGCCGACGGGGCCTTCAAAATATGGTTTGCAGTGTCCCAAATGCAGCCGAATTTCGCCTTACGCGCAGTTGAATGCGGGGTGTCCGTGGTGCGGTACTTCTTTGGCGGCGGCAGCGAGTGTGATGATCTCTCCGTGAAAGTTGGAAGAACTGAGATGTTGCACCATTCTCAATTACTTGTTTAGGAACGGGCAAGATGCCCGTTCCACAAAGAGTGAATTTTCTTGTGGAACAGGCATCTTGCCTGTTCATAAAAGGCTAATTGACAATGGTGCAAGATTTAAGAAAAAGGGAAAATCAGGGTATTCGCTAAACACTCTCAACTTCAAAAATCTTTTTTTGCAGAAAGCTCAAAGCCGACGGCTGATGTTTAAAAAATAATCATGAATTCTCAACCCTTGCGCCTGCGACTGACTTGGACAGATACAGCTACGGGGGATTGTCGATCCCCGATACTCGACTTACCCATCGCTTTGGGACGAATTTTTGAAGCTATGCCCGCCACTATCAACGGGAAACGAGTTTCTCGAATTGCCCTCAGCAGCAGTCAAGTTTCTCGCTTTCATGCAGTGATTGGCACCGAAGGTAACAGTATTTTACTTACTGACACGGGTAGCCGCAACGGTACTTTTGTCAACGGCATTCGCCAAACCCGGTGCGTGCTGGCAAACGGGGATATGCTGCAAGTTGGGCCCTACGCGATCGGCATTTCTTTTGCTGTTAATTCCCCAGAAACGCCGTCGGTCAATTCTCACATTTTCTTTAACCCACAGACAAATGGGCCAGACCCGGCATTGGGCCAGCAAATAATGTTGCAGCTTCCTCAAACACCTAGTAGGGGAGAATTTCCGCCGATCGCATTTTTGCACGCTTCTCAAGTGTCAATGCGATCGCTCCAATCTATGGGACTGCCTATGACAGAAGTTGATTGGGCTGCCGTTGGCGGCGGTTTAGGCAGCTTTATTTGGGTGGATTTGCTCAGAATTTGCGGCGTGAAAATCGATCGAATTGCGGTTTTGGGCATGGAAAACCAGCCTTACGCCCGCTATCTGCGTCTGTGCCTGAATTCTCAAATTCCGCTGCGGGAACGCCTAAGATCGAATTCTGACTCTTGTCCAGACAACATTTGGGGGTGGCCTCCCTATGCTTTGCGGGAAGCTTGGCGGGAATTGCTCAAAGGGCGTTTGGGAGTATCACTGAAGTTGATGTGGCAGGTGTTTGCTGAACCGACTTTTGCCGAAACTTATACGCCTCGCGCGGGGAATGTGTTTGATTCAATTGACAGGGAAGTCGATCGAATTGGGTGGAATCAGATGTTTCGCTACGGTAGAGTGCGGGGAATTCGCAAAACAGATGACGGCAGGTACGCGATCGCTTATTCTCGATCGAATGCCGAGCACCGCGATCACGCTTTTTTAATCGCCAAATACGTACACTTAGCCACCGGCTATCCCGCCATTCAATTTCTGCCAGACTTGCAAGCTTACCGCGAAAAAACCCAGGATTTTGAGTCGGTTGTCAACGCTTACGAAAGCCACGACGGCGTTTACGAAAAATTGGAGGCCAGCGGCGGCAGCGTGTTAATTAGAGGCCGGGGAATTGTGGCTTCGCGGGTGGTGCAGCGAATTTACGAAGCGCGGCAGCGAAACCGTAATATTCAAGTATTGCATTTGATGCGATCGCCCAAACCTCAAGGTAACAAATTTAAACTCGCTGAGCGCAGCGTCGAAAATCACTACGAATTTCAACCTTTCAACTGGCCGAAAGCTTGCTGGGGCGGGGAACTCCGCGTACTTTTGGAAAAAGTCGCCCCGGAATTGCGGCCGCAGTTGCTCACAGACTGGGGCGGCACTACCACCGCCCAGCGCAGCGACTGGCGGCGGATTGTCAAAGAAGGTTTAAGTCAAGGATGGTATCAAATTACCTTCGGGGAAGTCGAGCGAGTCGAGCGCGACAGTCAAAACCGCACGGTGACGTACATTAAGGAGAAGGAACTCAAGGGACAAATTAAGTTAGAGGCTGATTTTATTATTGATGCTACGGGTTTGGACGCTAAGGTAAAAACCAGTCCTCTGTTAAACGATTTGGTAGTTCAATACAATCTTCCCCTCAACGGTTTGGGCCGGCTGAGTGTTAACAACGATTTTGAAGTGCCCGAATTGCGGAATTCTTCTGCTAGCAACACAGAAGGCCGGGTATATGCAGCCGGCGCGATTACTTTGGGGGGGCCTTACGCGCCGGTAGATAGTTTTTTGGGCTTGCAATACGCCGCCTTGCGATCGGTTGAAAGTCTGGCCGCCAACCGAGTTGCTGGTGTGCGGAAATTGAGCGTTTGGCGATCGTTCGTGCAGTGGTTTAAGTGGATTTTCAATAAATCTCCAGATTGATTAAAAACAAAACCCTTTCGCATTCAATCTAAAATCCAAAATCTAAAATCTAAAATCGAATGACTCCCACCTTATTTGGTCGATGGCAAACTCGAATTTTATTATTTGCAACAGTCGGCGTTTTAGTAACACTGCCATTTTTTCTAGGTTTAATCGCTGGTAAATCAGGCTCGATATTTTTCGGGATTTTAGGGTATCTAGCGATTTTTGGCATCGGCTGGGATGCCTTATATATCTCGATCCAGCAGTACCGCTGGGATCGAGATTGGCCCGGCGCATTTCAATTGCTCGCTGGGATTTGGGAAGCACTTTTTGTCTTGCTATTAATCAAAACTATCGGTTTACCGGGGATACCGCTGCTAGACTTTGATTTAGGAGCTTTTGCTCTACATTATAGTTTTGTATGGCTGGCTATTTATCTGGCATCGCAAACAGTAATGCGGATTTTGTTTCCCTACTGGCGTTTCCGAGGCGGCCAATGGTTCTAACAATAGTTTGGTTCAGGGAGCGATCGGGCAAATCTATCTTATAATCCACATCAAGCACCTTGCCAAAACTATCCCTTGGGCTTTCCTGATTATCTTCCTCTCTTGAATTTAGCCAACACGCTCTTGAACTTGGCGATCGAAAAAACCAGAAACCACACCACAACACCCGCACCGATGCTAATCAAAAGCAGCATTAGCTGATGGGTGTATAATGGAGAATTCACCCCTCGCTGGAGAAACTAATGCAATGGAACCTTAACACTATTCCAAAATGCGGTACAAATCTTAGGAATATTTGATTAGTAAATTTAACTCAAAGCAATGCAAATTCATATTGATGCCGAACAAGGAAATATTCCAGGTGTAGCCCACCAAATTGCTAGTGGAGTCGATATTGATAGTACAGATAACTTTTACTCAAACACACCATTGATGTGCGCGATATCTAGCTCAAAGGCAACGAGCGATATGGTTAAGTTTCTTTTAGACAACGGAGCTGATATTGAAGTGATTTGTGGAGAGCATGAAAATAATGTACTCAGCTTAGCCGTGCAGTCAGGGAGTCTCGATAAAGTTCGACTGATTTTGGATGCTGGAGCCAACATAAACTATCAGAGACCAAATGGCTATCATGTTTTAATCGATGCCATAAATGGATGCGCTATCTCAACAGATCGAGAATTCTTATCAATTTTAAGTTTGCTGATCGAAAGAGGTGCAGAACTTAGCAATGTCAGTATCTACAGCAAGTCCGCCGTGAGTTTCGCCGCACAAAGGGGACGTTATGATGCTGTCAAATTATTGCTAGAGGCAGGTGCGGATGCTAGTGACCAATGGGCGGGACTAATGCAAGCGATCGCCTGTGAGGATGTCGAAAATGTAAAGGTATTACTCGCTCAAAATCCCGATCTTTCTGCGCGCGACTGCTGGAGTCGAACTCCTTGGCTGTTGAGTTTGGAAGTCGGTAAGCTTGAAACAGCCAAATTATTATTGTCAGCAGGAGCAGATCGCAGCGATCGTGGACACTGTGGCCAGACTCCATTGATGTATCCCATCGAAAACGATAAAACCGAAGTCTTAGAATGGTTGATTGAGCAGGGATTTGATATCGAAGCTACTGATGATTTTAATAGCACTCCTTTAATTTTAGCGGCAGAATGTGGCGCGACTGATTGCGTGCGTATTCTCTTAGAGAATGGAGCAAATCCTAGTCGAATAAATCATTGCTCTGATAATGCTATTAAATTGGCAAGTAATCTACAAATTGTCCGAATGCTTGTTGATGTGGGCGAAGATTTAAGCGATATTAGCGATGATATGAGGTCATATCTCACTGGAGTGGGTAATTACGATCTCGAAGTAACGCTAGAACAGTATTTGTCTGGCAGAGAGCGTCGATTTGGGAAAACTAATCCAGAAGTAATGGAAGTGGACTTTTGGAAGGCAATGATTCTGAGTGGTAGTGGGGCTTGGGATGCGGACTCAATGTTTAGCGGGGATAACTACGATAGACCTGTTGTATGGTGCTATCAAAGATTTGGGAGAACAATTACAGAATTGCCAGATGGAAGAATCATTGAAATTGCTGGCGAACACGAAGATTACTACGATCCAGACTTTTGTATCTATAACGATGTGGTTGTTTACGACGGACATGGCAATTTTAAGATTTTAGGCTATCCCAAAGAGGTTTTCCCTCCCACTGATTTTCATTCTGCAACCTTAGTTGGAGAGTATATCTACATTATTGGCAATTTAGGCTATCTTAAGGACAGAAACTATAATGAAACGCCAGTTTATCGACTTCACCTCGACACGTTCAAAATAGAAAAGCTGACAACTACAGGAGATAAGCCTCAGTTGATTTGTTGTCACAAGGCGCATTACAAAGAGCCATCAAAAATATTAATTACTGGTGGAAAAGTTGCCGAAAAATACGTTGATAACTCAATCGATTATATTTTGGATTTAACAACTTTAATTTGGAGTCAAGCGAATACGCATGAATAAAATGAGTTCCATTAAGTTAATCTTTTCTGTTTCCCAATTCCCAATTCCCAATTCCCCATGCCAAATTCCCAATTCCCCATCCCCTGTATTTTCTCATTTTTTTCGGGTTCTGGCTTGCTCGATTTGGGCTTTGAGTCGATCGGCTTTAATGTAGCGTATGTCAATGAACTTTTCCCACCTTTCATGCAAGCATACCGCTATTCTCGGCAGTGCATGAATTTGCCGCTACCAGAATACGGATATTGCGAAGGAGAGGAAGCAGATGTAACTCGACTTGTAGGGGGAGAACCAGCTTTTCGCCTGCGGGAATTGATGCAGGATGCCCGCAAGCATCACGATATTGTGGGATTTATCGCGGGGCCGCCTTGTCCTGACTTTTCTATTGGTGGTAAAAACCGGGGTGGGGAAGGAGATAAAGGTCAACTTTCAGCTTCATACATTGAATTGATTTGTCAGCAGCAGCCAGATTTCTTTTTATTTGAAAATGTCAAAGGTTTGTGGAGAACCAAAAAACATAAATCTTTTTACGACGAACTAAAACATCAGTTGGCTGATTCGGGATACGTTTTTGCCGAACGTTTAATTAATGCGATAGAATACGGGGTTCCGCAAGATAGGGATAGAATTATTTTGATTGGGCTTAGAAAAAACCTTGTCAAAAATATGGGCATTTCCCTAGAGGAAAAAAGCCCAATGTTAGCCGAAAGTTTATTTCCTTGGCAAAGTCAGGTATTATATCCCAAATCAGAAATTTTTTCTCATCCTTGGCCAGAGAGAACGGCCTTTGCAGATGATGATTTCGTGCCTTGTCCTGATGGCATTCCCCAAGATTTAACGGTAGAATTTTGGTTCCAAAAAAATGACGTTCTCAACCATCCTAATGCCAAACACTATTTCCAACCCAAAGCAGGCATTAAGCGGTTTGCTTCCGTTGATGAAGGAGATGATTCAAAAAAATCTTTCAAGCGATTGCACCGATGGCGTTATTCGCCAACAGCTTGTTACGGCAATAACGAAGTTCATTTGCACCCTTACAAACTTCGTCGGCTTTCTGTTGCAGAAACACTGGCTATTCAGTCACTGCCAAAAGATTTTGCACTGCCGGAAAAGATGACGTTGACTAATATGTTTAAAACTGTTGGCAATGGGGTTCCTTATTTGGCTGCACAAGGTATTGCCAAAACAATTTTACATTTTTTACAGACAAAATAAATAGAGAAATAGGCACAAATAAACATTAGGATCGCGAATTATACCAATTTTTCATGAGGTTGCATAGAATCCGATCCCCCCTAGCCAAGAGGGCGGGCACGGGGAGTAGGGGTCGCACCGCCCCTACAAAGGGGGGGACAAGATTCTTCTCTAAGTCCCCCAACAATCAGGGGGATTTAGGGGGATCGAGATATGTGCAACTTCACATTAAATTGGTATTAAATAATTTACACAAGTTTGTGGGGAGTAGGGGTTGGGCTTATAGCCCGCCCTTTCTGGACGGGCGGGACGCCCATCCCACAAGAACCATCACGCATTGTAAGTTATTTAATTCTCATTCCTTAGCATCAGGACTTTGGGTGTAGGGTGCGTGAGGGCGAGTAGTTTTTGAATTCAAACTGTGATATTTTTAACACTCACGCACCGCAACAACGAGATTTTGGTGCGTGATGCGCGGTTTAAGATTGATTGTCGGTAGCGCAAGTTAATCGCCGCGCCTCACACACCCTACAGATTTGTGAAAGTGGTTTTTTTAAGAGGCAAGATTGTATGCCTTTGCAAACTATCTTGAAAGGCATTTGCGTTGATCTGCGTTGATCTGCGGTTTCCCCTATCCATCAAAGATTTATGCAATAAGTCTCATAAACAGCAGAGGGTGCTGAGAAAAATAAAAGACTGATAAAAAGAAAAGTTCACAAAGGGTTTAGACTTGTTATATAATAGTTGGTTAAGGTTGAAAACCTATATTTTTTATTTGCCTGCAATTCGCCATGACCGTTAAACCTCGCCGCTATCACATCACTACTTTCGGATGCCAGATGAATAAAGCCGACTCGGAACGGATGGCCGGCATTCTCGAAAATATGGGCTTTGAGTTCTCGGAAGACCCGAACGAAGCTAGCTTGATTCTCTACAATACTTGCACAATTCGCGATAATGCCGAACAAAGAGTTTATTCTAACCTCGGAAGGCAAGCTCATCGCAAGCGCCAAGAACCGGGTTTAACTTTAATCGTAGCTGGATGCGTGGCGCAGCAGGAAGGTGAAGCGCTGCTGCGGAGAGTGCCGGAATTAGACTTAGTAATGGGGCCACAACACGCTAACCGACTTGAAGATTTGCTGGAACAAGTTTTTGAGGGCAATCAAATTGTGGCGACTGAAGCTGTTGAGATTATGGAGGATATTACTAAGCCGCGCCGGGATAGCAAGGTGACTGCTTGGGTGAATGTAATTTACGGCTGCAATGAACGCTGCACTTATTGTGTTGTCCCCAATGTTCGCGGGGTTGAACAGTCGCGAATGCCGGAGGCTATTCGCGCTGAGATGGAAGATTTGGGCCGTCAAGGTTACAAGGAGGTAACTTTATTGGGGCAAAATATTGATGCTTACGGACGCGATTTACCGGGGACAAAACCGGGCGGCAGCAACCAGCATACTTTGACGGATTTGCTTTATTTCTTGCAGGATGTGCCTGGTGTCGATCGCCTCAGATTTGCTACTAGCCACCCGCGCTATTTTACGGAAAGATTGATTAAGGCTTGTGCTGAATTACTGCAGGTTTGCGAACATTTTCACATTCCTTTTCAGTCCGGGGATAATGATATTTTGAAGGCGATGTCGCGCGGTTATACTCAGGAAAAATACCGCCGGATTATTGATACAATTCGCCGTTATATGCCGGATGCTTCGATTACTGCGGATGCGATTGTCGGTTTTCCTGGGGAGACGGAAGCGCAGTTTGAGAAGACTTTGAAGTTGATCGAAGAGGTTGGTTTCGATTTGGTGAATACTGCGGCTTATTCGCCTCGCCCTGGGACGCCGGCGGCTTTGTGGGAAAATCAGTTGAGTGAGGAGGTGAAAGCCGATCGCCTGCAACGAATCAATCATGTAGTGACAACAACGGCGATGGAACGATCGCAGCGCTATTTCGGACGCACTGAAGAGGTTTTGGTGGAAGTCCAGAATCTTAAAGATTCAACTCAGGTGATGGGGCGCACTCGCGGCAATCGTCTCACATTTTTTAAGGGCGATATTGCTGAATTGGCGGGTAAAATTGTGCGGGTTAAAATTACAGATATTCGCGCTTTTAGTTTGACGGGGGAAATGCTTTAAATAGCACCGGAATGAGATAGGGGACGGCTTACTGGTGAACTTTTCTAAGAAGATGTAATTTTTTTTACCGCAGAGGGCGCAGAGGACACAGAGGAAGAGTGGAAGGGAGGAGATAAGTAGTCTTAAAGCGGTTCGTATGTGCCTTAGTTGCGCTCTCTGCGTGTATATTTGTCGAAAAGTCCTAGGAGTAGTGAAAAATGACAATGATGCGGATCGGGCTATTGTTCGGGGGGCGATCGGGCGAACACGAAGTCTCAATTAGTTCGGCGCGGGCGATCGCCGGCGCCTTGGCTGCGGAGGAAAATGCGTCTAAATACGAAGTTCTGCCCTTTTATATCCAAAAAAACGGCCGCTGGCTGTCGGGAACATTACCTCAACAAGTCTTAGCCACCGGAAAACCTCTGGAAATAGAGGAACAAACAGGAGAAGACGACTCTCCCGCTGGACAGTTTCCTAATTTTAATGCTGTAGATGTTTGGTTCCCTGTTTTGCACGGGCCAAACGGTGAAGATGGTACGGTGCAAGGGTTGCTGAAATTAATGCAAGTTCCTTTTGTCGGTTCCGGGGTTTTAGGTTCGGCGCTGGGAATGGATAAAATTGCCATGAAAATGGCTTTTGCTCAGGCTGGTTTGCCGCAGGTAAAATACATCGCTGTCAACCGTTCGGAAATCTGGTCTAATCCTTGCGTTTTCCCCAAACTCTGCGATAAAATTGAAGCAGATTTGAGCTATCCTTGCTTTGTTAAACCGGCCAATTTGGGCTCGTCTGTGGGAATTTCTAAAGCTCGATCGCGCGCTGAGTTAGAATCAGCTCTCGACAGCGCCGCCAGCTACGACAGGCGGATAATTGTCGAAGCGGGTGTGGTGGCTAGAGAATTAGAATGTGCAGTTTTAGGTAACGATAATCCCCAAGCTTCAACGGTGGGAGAAATTAGTTTTCAAAGCGATTTCTACGACTACGAAACTAAATATACCCAGGGACAAGCCGACTGCTCAATCCCGGCAAAAGTCAGCGGTGCGATCGTCTCGCAAATCCAAGAAATGGCCGTGCAAGCATTTTTGGCTGTAGACGCAGCAGGTTTAGCGCGAGTAGACTTTTTCTACATTGAATCAACCGGAGAAGTTTTGATTAACGAAATCAACACTTTTCCCGGCTTTACAGCTACCAGTATGTATCCGCAAATGTGGGCAGCGGACGGCATTTCTTTCCCTGAATTAGTAGACCGTTTAATTCAATTAGCTCTCGAACGGCATGGTGAAAAAGGCTGAATCGCGCGCTGCAAACCGCTGCCGTGCCAACCGAAAAGAAATTATTTTCGCAGGTAATATATCCATACCAGCGGAAACGATATAACATAGTTGTGGCAGGCACTGCCTGCCAGCAACCCAATTTACCCTGGCAGAGCAACTGAGAAGTTTCAGCAGTCGGGTATAAATAAATGCACTATAAAATGGTTAACGGAGAAGGGCAAATAGCAGCGCCAATCTCACATCTTGCATCTCAAATTTTAACTCGGTTAACTTAGATGAGACGTTTCACTCAACTGCAGCAGTGGTGGACTTACGGACTGGTATTTCCCCTAGCGGTACTCAACTGCTGGTTAGCCCTCCTAGTCTTTGAATATTTTCGCGCCCTGATTACAGTTTTGGTAGTGGCTACAGTGCTGTCTTTTTTGCTAGATTATCCAGTGCGCTTTCTGCACAGATACGGCTTGAAGCGCGATCGAGCAGTTTTGTCGGTATTGTTTTTGACTTTACTGCTATTGGTGGTTTTAGGTATCACTCTGGCACCCATTCTGCTAAACCAAATCACTGAACTCGCCACCCGACTGCCGACTTGGATAGTTTCTGGCACAGAACAGATTGAAGCGTTCAACAAGTGGGCGGAAAATCGCAATCTCCGCATTGATGTCAGCGGTTTGACTACCCAATTGAGCGAGCGACTTTCATCTCAATTGCAGTCACTCACTGGCGAAATTCTCAAATTTGGCTTGGGTGCTGCAGACAGTCTGTTGAATTTCCTCCTCACAATAGTCGTGACATTTTACTTGCTTTTGCATGGCGATCGCGTATGGGAAGGATTGTTTAAATGGTTTCCCTCCAAGCATAGCCTTCAATTGCGAGAGTTGCTGGCGCGAAGCTTCCACAACTACTTCGTCGGGCAAGCAACTTTGGCGGGTTTGATGGGACTGTCTATCACTGTTGCTTTTTTAATTTTGCGAGTTCCCTTCGGACTTCTGTTCGGTTTGGGTGTGGGTGTAATGACTATGATTCCCTTCGGGGCACCTTTCAGTATTTGCATTGTCAGTTTGCTGATCACATTAAGCAACTTTTGGCTCGGCGTCACAGTTTTAGCTGTCGCTACAGTAATTGAGCAAATAATTGAAAGTGGGGTTGCTCCTCGGTTATTAGGCGGTTTTATCGGTCTCAATCCTGTGTGGATTTTAGTGGCGCTGCTGGTGGGGGTTAAGGTGGCAGGAATAGCAGGTTTGTTAGTTGCTGTGCCGATGGCTGGTTTTATTAAGAATACTGTTGATATTTTGGAAAGTTCGAGGAACAAGTCGAGGGAAATCGATTCGGTTAGTTCCATTGAACCTATGGAGCAATAAAATTCCTCCATAGGTTCAAATTTTAGATTTGAAAAGAGTTTTTGCAGGCTATTGTGACCGAGAGCATCCAGGATACAAGCCCCCGAATTTATCTCGCGCAAGTCAATCTAAAATCTAAAATCTAAAATCGCGCAATCGATTGACTTACAGCATATTCCATGTATATGCGGTACACACAATCTTGTCGTAAGCATCGGTGCGTCGCCACCAGTCAATCTGCAAGTTTCATTAAACATGAGCAGCGACGCACCCTACATAACAATGTACCAACAATTAAGGCGGATACTGTACTTCATGAACCACCGAATATGCTGTAGGTTTAGTTGGTACTTTAGCTTGAGGCTTTATATCAAATCCGGTAGCATCGGAATTATTCCTCTCTGTATTCTCTCCCTCTGCGTTCTCTGCGCCCTCTGCGGTTAAATCATTCCGATACAACCGGAAACGATATTACAGGTTTTTTACTTCCTGCTGTAGGGTGAAGCTTTCCGGTGCTTTAGCTGCTATCCTTCCTGGATTCAGGCGGGGTCAAAAACTCCGTTTCTAGGTTAACGTCGATCGCTCCCAACGAAGATTTTGCGTAGAAACCTGGTTTTGTTGAGTCCAGGATTATTTTTGACCAAGAATTTCAAAGGTGGTACCCGCCACGTGATTTATCCGTGGAATCAATCCAAAATCTCAAATCTAAAATCCTCAAGCCCCCGAATTTATCTCGCGCAAGTCAATCCAAAATCTAAAATCTAAAATCTAAAATCGAATGACTTCGGATATCAATCCTGTGAAAAGTTTGCGGAAAATGCGGAATATGCGGGCTGGCTACCGTAGTTTGTATTATCGCACTCAGACAGCAATTCGCCAGTGCAGACCCTGTTCGATCGCACTCAAAAGCTCGAATCCACAAACAATTTGCCTGCGACGGTCCGGTTTCTACCCCAGCTTGTAGGGTAAACCCCACCAGTCAAGCAGATATCATCAATGCTTGAATAAAAATTAAAGAACCTTTAGTTCTAATTTAATTACAGTAGGTGCTAAAAATGCAAAACCATAATTATAACTCTCGCTCTAACTCCAACCAAATCAATACTATGTCAACCCAAAATATGCCTGCATCTCAGCGTTCTCGCACTTTTGCTTTCCCTAAAAAACTTGCTTTTTTATCCCTCATTTTGCTCGGTTCCACCGCAACTGTTGGGTGCAACGCCCTAACTTCTCAAGTTCCTGGAAGTTCTAACGCCATCAAAGCTGAACCGGCAAGTGCAGCGCCAATCTCAGCATTGCCTGCAAATATACTGCCATCTCAAGACTCTAATTTTGTCACTAAAGTTGTGCAGGAAGTCGGCCCGGCAGTGGTGCGGATCAATTCGTCTCGCACCGTGACGAACCAAGTTCCAGATGAGATCCCCGAGCAATTCCGCCGCTTCTTCGGTTCGGAATCTCCCATTCAACCGGGAAATCGGGTAGAAAGGGGCTCCGGTTCGGGTTTTGTTTTTGGTTCTGATGGCCGCATTTTGACTAACGCTCACGTCGTTAACGGGGCGGATACGGTGACGGTAAAACTGAAGGATGGCCGCGAATTTGTCGGTAAAGTTTTAGGCGTAGATACAGTTACTGATGTGGCTGTTGTTAAAATAGAAGCTAACAATTTGCCTGTGGTGAGTTTGGGCAAATCTGAAGAGTTACAGCCGGGAGAATGGGCGATCGCGATCGGCAATCCCCTCGGTTTGGACAATACTGTGACTGTGGGAATTATTAGCGCTACAGGCCGTTCTAGCGCCGATGTCGGCGTTCCCGACAAGCGCGTCAGCTTTATTCAAACCGACGCTGCGATCAATCCCGGCAATTCTGGCGGCCCGCTGCTGAACCAGCGCGGTCAAGTTATCGGCATGAATACGGCGATTATTCAAGGCGCTCAAGGATTGGGTTTTGCTATTCCGATCGATCGAGCACAACAAATTGCCGACCAATTAGTAACAGTAGGAAAAGCCGAACATCCTTATCTCGGCGTTCGGATGTTGAGCATTACTCCCGAAGTCAAGGCAGAATTCAATAAAAATCCCAACACCAAATTGAGGCTGACTGAAGATAAAGGCGTGTTAGTTTTGGGAGTTGCGAAAAATTCTCCGGCGGCACAAGCTGGAGTTCGCCTTGCCGATGTGATCAAGAAAATCAACGGTAAAGAAGTAACTGATGCTGGCAGCGTACAGCAAATTGTCGAGAAAAGTACAGTGGGCAGCGATCTGCAGCTTGAATTGAGCCGCGGCGGACAACCTGTTACTGTGGCGGTGAAAGCGGGTGCTTTTCCAGCGGATCAGGAGCGGTAGAATTGTTGATTGAAACTTAGATATTGCACCATTCTCAATTAGCATTTTATGAACAGGCAAGATGCCTGTTCCACAAGAAAATTAATCTCTTGTGGAACGGGCATCTTGCCCGTTTTTGAGAATGCTGCAAGAGGTGAGTTTTAATCGGCTTGGTCTGTGAGACGGGGTTTAATCCCCCGTCGGGATGTGGGGGGTACTCATTGTTACCATAATTTATAGAAATCGAACATGAAAACCCCGTGACTTTAGTCCGGGGATGAAAGGGAGAAGGAGGCTTTAGCTTCCCAGTATCTTTCATTAGATATTAGGATTGCAACTTAGGATACAACTCTGTAAAGTCTTGTAAACACTTTGATGATATTAAGCTAGTGCTGTTAGCATAAGAAGAACGTGATGAGGTCGAAGTCATGCTAGTTTTTGAATTCAAAGCATACGGTAAAAAGCAGCAATTCGATGCTGTAGATGAAGCAATTAGAACAGTGCAGTTCATCCGTAACAAAGCATTGCGCTTTTGGATGGAAAACCAAAAAGTCAACAAATATGACTTGAATAAGTACAGCGCTGTTTTAGCTAAAGAGTTTCCGTTTTGCGATGAATTGAATAGCATGGCTCGACAATCAAGCGCCGAAAGAGCGTGGTCGGCAATCGCCCGCTTCTACGACAACTGTAAAAAGAAAATTCCCGGGAAAAAGGGATTTCCGCAATTCCAGAAAGACAACCGCTCAGTCGAATACAAAACGACCGGGTGGCGTCTAGCGACAGACCGGAAATCTATCACTTTTACAGATAAGAATGGAATCGGGAAACTCAAATTAAAAGGAACGCGAGACTTACATTTCTATCAGCTTAGCCAAATTAAGCGAGTGCGCTTAGTCAAACGAGCCGATGGATACTACATCCAGTTTTGCGTTCAAGTTGACCGTTCCGAGAAGATTGAAGTTACAGGTAATGCTATTGGATTAGACGTGGGGCTCAAAGAGTTCTACACAGACTCTAATGGTGTTACAGTCGAAAATCCGCGTTTTCTGGGCAAAGGAGAGCGCCGACTAAAGAAAGCCCAAAGGCGGCTTTCAAAGCGAGTCAAAGGTTCAGAAAATAGAAAAAAAGCTAGGGTAATTCTAGGAAAACGCCACCTCAAAATAAGTAGACAGCGTAAAGATTTTGCTGTGAAATTAGCAAGATGCGTCATCCAGTCAAACGACTGTGTAGTCTATGAAGATTTGAGAATCAAAAACATGGTGAAGAATCACTGCTTAGCTAAATCGATTAACGACGCATCTTGGTATATGTTTCGAGTGTGGATGGAATATTTCGGTAAAGTATTCGGAAGGATTACAATTGCCGTGCCAGCCCACGGGACGAGTCAAGAATGTTCTAGCTGCGGAACCATTGTTAAGAAAAGTCTATCAACGCGAACTCACGCTTGTCGGTGTGGATGTGTATTAGATCGCGATCACAACGCAGGTAGAAATATCCTAAGTCGGGGATTGAGTACGGCGGGGCACGTCGGAACTTGGATCTTAGATCCGAACGCTTGTGGAGAGTTGACCGCTACCGATGTTGAAGTAATTCTGCATCGGCAAGTCGATTCTGCGAATCAAGAATCCCCTCGGCTTTAGCCAGGGGAGTGTCAAGTGGACAGTACCTGCATTGACTGCGATACTTGTCGGTGGATGGCACCTGAAGTATTTACTCAAGCGGGAGAACAGTCGGCAGTTTACCACCAGCCAACTAATGACACTGAAGAAATGCGATCGCTCGCGGCTCTTTTGTCTTGTCCCACAAGTTCGATAGGGACTGTAGAAAAACCCAAAAGGATCAAAGAAGCCCAGCAACTGTTACCCGCACTCGTAGCAGAAAATGTCTATCACTGCGGCTACCACTCAGAGAATTCCTACGCTGCAGCCAGCTATTTAATTGTCCGCCCTGAAGGAAACATTTTAGTTGATTCTCCCCGTTTTGTGCCGCCGCTAGTCAAAAACATAGAAGCAATGGGCGGCATTCGCTATATGTACTTGACTCACCGCGATGATGTCGCAGATCATCAACAATACCGCGATCATTTTGGGTGCGATCGCATCATTCATTATGACGAAATTAACGCTGATACTTGCCGTGTAGAAATGCAATTGTCGCCCACCGAACCGTATCAACTAGCAGATGATTTGTTGATTATATCGGTGCCAGGTCACACGAAAGGTCACACAGTTTTGCTTTACAATAACAAGTTTTTGTTCACCGGCGATCATCTTGCTTGGTCGGAAAGTTTGCAGCAGCTAGTTGGCTTTCACGATGTCTGTTGGTATTCTTGGCCGGAACAAATCAAATCTATGCAGAATTTGGCTAATTACTCGTTTGAATGGGTGTTGCCGGGACATGGCCGCAGGTATAATGCCGATCGACAAACAATGAGCAATCAAATGCAAAAGTGTATTGCTTGGATGCTCGATGCTTAGTGCGATCGGGTTCATAACTCCGACCCAGCCAGATTCATTTGACCTCGGTAGCCTGTGAAAATCCGACTGCCATCTTTTAGAATATGAATCTCCATCCGATCGCTCGCCCATTCCTATCTCTCTTCTCGACATCTGCGTGAATCAGCGTCAATCCCTTATCATCTGCGGCTCGATAAATTCTCTTTTTTTCACCGCAGATGAGGGCAGATAAACACAGATTAACGCAGATGAATCCCTCTGAATAGACTTAGCGAATGACTGCTAATCAGCTCAAGCAAGCTGCCAGATCGGCATCAGGGGTGGTAATGGCCTGCAAGTTATATTTCTCCGACAGAAGCTTGAAGACATTGGGAGAAATAAACGCCGGTAATGTCGGCCCTAGACGAATGTTTTTAATCCCCAAATGCAAGAGAGTTAGCAAGACGGCTACTGCCTTTTGTTCATACCACGACAGAATCATGGAAAGGGGTATATCGTTGACACCTACCTCAAAGGCATTGGCTAGGGCTACAGCAATCTGAATCGCTGAGTAGGCATCGTTGCACTGACCAACATCCATCAGGCGGGGTAGTCCGTCAATGTCGCCCATTTGTCGATCGAAGAAGCGAAACTTACCGCAAGCTAGGGTGAGCACGACACAATCATCAGGCACTTTTTCTACGAACTCGGTGTAGTAGTTGCGATCGGGTTTGGCTCCATCACAGCCCCCTACCAGGAAGAAATGGCGGATTTTACGCTGTTTCACAGCCTCAATGATTTTATCTGCCACCCCTAGGACTGTATTGTGAGCAAAACCAACTGTGACTTCCCTGGGGGGTGCATCTTCGGTAAAGCCGGGAAGTGCCAGTGCTTTCTCAATAACGGGAGTAAAATCGGGTGTGCCATTGTCGATCTCACTCAAGTTAATCAGACCCGGATAGCCGACGGGGCCAACGCTAAAGAGTTTATTTTCATAATAGGAATGGGTTGGCATTAAGCAGTTGGTCGTAATCACGATCGCACCGGGGAACTTGCCAAAATCCTTGGTTTGGTTCTGCCAAGCAGTGCCGTAGTGACCGTATAGATGGGGGTACTGCTGTTTTAGTTTGGGATAGCCGTGGGCTGGTAGAAGTTCGCCGTGGGTGTAAACAGTAATTCCAGTGTCTGCTGTTTGCTTGAGTAAGCCTTCGAGTTGTTTGATGTCATGTCCTGAAACCAGAATCGCCTTCCCTTGCCGTGGATTGAGGGGAACAGGCGTGGGAATTGGATGCCCATAGGTACCGGTATGTCCGGCATCCAATAGTTCCATAGAGCGCAGATTAATGGCTCCCACCTCAAGAGCAAGATCCACCCACTCCTGCAAGCTCAAGGTCTGGTTATCGAGGGCGACAAGTGCCTCATAAATGAAACGATACACCCGCTCGTCTTCCTGGCCCACTTCGTAGGCGTGGAAGGTGTAGGAGGCAAGACCCTTCACCCCATATAGCACTGTGAGTTTGAGTGAGAAAATATCCACATTCGAGGCAGACTGACTGAGGAACTGGAGGGAAATCTGCTCACCCTGCTCAACCAGGCTCTCCTCAAAGTTGGGTTCAAAGTCGGAAATTGCAGCCCACGTGGGTGGAGTGTCTGTTGCTTGCTGCACTTGAGCCTTGAGGTTGGCGCGATGGGCGATCGCTTCCTGGAGATACTCAACAAACCGCTTTTCGGAAAAGTTGACATTCGTCATCGTGGCAAAGATCGTTTCGCAGGTGAAGACATCCACTGCATGAGTATCAATGCCTAACTCCTTTGCTTTCAGGGCAATCGGAGCCAACCCGCGCAGATAATAAATCAGCAAATCTTGGATAGCATTCACTTGAGGACTTTTCCCACAAGCACCAAACTGATGGCATCCTTGTCCGCTTGCTGTTTGTTCGCATTGTTCACAGAACATTGATTTTTCCTTGTTGAATTGGTTAGAATTTACGCAACAACTCGGTTATGAAAGTATTTATCCGTCTCTGACTATGTTAACAAATCTGAGTTAACTCACATCTTGTAGCATTCTCAATAACGGGCTCTCCGGCCCGTTCCACAAAGAGTGAATTTTGTTGTGGAACAGGCCGAAAAGCCTGTTCCTAAACAAGTAATTGAGAAGGGTGCAACATCTCAGAGTTAACAAATCTGACGACGATTCATAGGGACTTGGAAAACCGTTTGCTTGAGTGGCGGATGAGATAGCTATCAAACACGGATGCAATATTGCGAATTAGCAAGCGGCCGAGCGCGGTTACTTCAATGCCATCGCCCCAACGTTTGATTAACCCATCAGCTTCTAAGGCATCAAGTTGTGGCAAAACCTGAGCAAAATAGTCATTAAAATCTAGATCGAAGCCGAGATGGTATTTTTCTTCCAAATCCTGCACCGACAGTTGGAATTGACACATTAATTCCATGATTACTGTGCGCCGAATCAGATCGTCTTGATTAAGTCTAACACCTTTTTCGATCGGCAATTCCTTCCCATCGATCGCCAGATAAAAATCTTTCAATCCCTTGTGGTTTTGGGTATACACATCCTGCAACATACTGATGGAAGTCATGCCAAAGCCCAACAGATCCGATTCGGGCTTAGTGGTATAACCCTGAAAATTACGATGTAGTTGTCCAGCTTGTTGCGCGATAGCTAGTTCATCATTAGGCTTAGCAAAGTGATCCATACCAATAAACACATAGCCATTTTGCGTCAGTTGGTCGATCGTACTTTGCAGAATTTTCAGCTTTTCGCCCGCAGTCGGTAAAGCAGATTCTGGCATTCGTTTCTGAACCGGTTTGAGCCAGGGAACATAGGCAAAATTAAAGACAGCAATGCGATCGGGATTTAATTGCAAGGTCTTCTTTACTGTGTCCTGGAATGTTGCTTGTGTCTGGAAAGGTAAGCCGTAAATCAAATCCACATTGACACTTTCAAACCCAGCTTCCCGCATCCAATCCATCACATCAAACAACATCGCTTCGGGCTGCACCCGATTGATCGCTTCCTGCACGATGGGATTAAAGTCTTGAATGCCAAAGCTAATGCGATTGAATCCTAATTGTCGCAAAAATAGAATATATTCGCGATCGATATAGCTAGGATTGACTTCGATCGATATTTCTGCAGCGTCATCGAACCGAAAATATCGATTTAACTGGTTCCAGAGACACTCTACCTGACTGCGATCGAGATAGTTGGGCGTGCCGCCGCCCCAGTGCAACTGATGCACCAGCCGATCGGCATCCACCAAACTGGCAACTTGGCGAATTTGGCGATCGAGATAGCCTAAATAGGGTTCTACCACCTCCTTGCGCTGGGTAATGATGGTATTGCAGCCGCAGAAATAACAGGGCGTTTCACAAAAGGGGATGTGGCAGTAAAGCGATAAGGGGGTTTGTTTGTGATTGCCGACGGCGATCGCGGTTTTAAATGCGTGGCGATCGAAATCAGTGCTTAATTCTGTGGCGGGTGGATAGCTGGTATAGCGAGGTAAAGGCTGGTTGTATTTATTCAACAATGCAGCATCAAATTCAACCGTTTGTGATAACTGTTTCATTAACTAATGTATCCTTCTGTTGTTGTGTAAATTCAGAACCCCGGCATATTTTAGAGATAGGATCGATCTTGTTTTCCTTGGGCGAGTTATTTTGCGACAGATTCTCGCTTGGCATGAGGGCTGCGGCCTTCTGTGCTACCGGGGCGATCTTGCCGAGTCAGCAAATCAAAGGTATGGTCTCCAATCGCCGCTTTCACATCGGCTTCGAGTTCGTGCATTACATCCTGGTTAAGGGTAAATGCCGTATTTGCTTCGGCGACAATTCGCTCGATCGTGTCAGCATCCACCGGAAACTCATCAAAGGTTTGGCGATAGCGTTCCTTAAATACTCGCCTTGCTTCTGGTGTCGAGATTTGGGAAAATTCATAGAAATTTGTTCCCTGATCCGGCGGCAGAGACAACGCCGATCGAATCACATTTTTCAAGCTTTGTCCGCCGGATAAATCACCCATGTAGCGGGTGTAGGCATGGGCAATCAGCAGGACTGGATCGGTTGCTGAGAGGGTTTGAATGCGATCGCGATACACAGAACCCGCTGGCGAAGCCGTAATTTCCTCCCGCCAATTTTCACCGTAATAAAAAGCTAGATCGCAAGCCAGATTCTCAGTGCGATTTAACTCCGGGAAATAGAGGGTTCCGATAATCGGGTGGTTGACATGGTTCTGCAAAGCCGTTTCTAAGGCGCTGTAAACAAAGTACAAATCGGCAAATAGTTTACGCAAAGGTTCCCGTTCCACAATGCCTTTGATAAAGCATTTCATAAATGCCGTATTTTCGGCTGTGGTGTGGGATTGCATCGTGCCTTCTCTGAGGCGTGTCGATAGATTAGTCATGGCAATATCTCCTAATTAATAGCGGTTCTGGACGATTCAGCATTAATCGAAGGCAGTAAATAAAGGCGCAACAACTGCCACGCGATCGCAGCAATCCAGGGTAATTTTTGGCAAAATTGGATGGCGGCAGGGCGCTGGTTAGTTGAGATTTCTGCTAGCTTCTGATTGGCGATCGCACATCGATCCAAACGGGGAAAGAATTCTGGATGGTGGGTATCTAAAATACTGGGAAACGCCCGTTTTGCTGTTTCATTGGTGTGATGAATCACCTGCTTGTTATATTCATCGGGGTCGATGCCGATGGAGTCATAAAATGTGGAGCGTTCCAACACCGTCATTGTATGGGTGGCAAACACCGTCAGTAGGAAAAAGCGCGCCCAGAGTCTTGCCTTCCAGTTATTCCAAAGCTTAGGCTGCGATCGCAACAAAGCCTTAAAGAAATCCCCATGCCGATTTTCGTCTTGGCACCAATTCTCGAAGTAGCGAAACAGGGGATAAATTTGATGTTCTGGATGTTGTTCGAGATGGCGATACACCAAAATATAGCGCCAGTAGCCAATTTTTTCCGACAGATAAACAGTATAAATTACCCATTCTGGAGGGAAGAATGTGTAGGTACGATTTTTTGTTAAATAGCCCAGATCGAGAGACAACCCAAAATCTGCCATCGCCTTATTCAAGAAACCGGCATGACGCGCTTCATCCCGTGCCAGTAAGCTAAAGGCTTCCGATAACAACGGTTGGCGATTCTTAAGTTTGCGGGAGAGTTCTTTGAACAACAGAAAACCCGAAAATTCTGAGGTACAGGATCGCTCTAGAAAGTCAATAAATGCCTTTCGCGTTTCGCCATCAATGTTGTCCCAGCATTGCTCAAACTCTTGATTTCGGACAAAATGGTGGCGGTTATAGTCCGCGCGCAATTCTGCTACAACTGCTTCTAATTCCGCTTGTTGCCCGGACAGATCCATTTCGGCAACGGCATCAAAATTGGTGGTGTAAAAGCGGGGTGTTAACAGGGTTTCTTGAACAGGTGCTTTAATGCTGGATGGGAGACCAGCAGACTCCGATTTACTAATTGAACTGACCATAGGAGTGGAGAGTGGATTGTTCGGAATTGATGACTGTGCACCACATTGCCTTAATCCGCGATCGCCCACAAGTCAGTTACCAGTGGTATCCTATAGTTACTTTAGGTAAAGCATTGAAGCCAATAGGACGCTTGAGCCATTTCTAAAGAAATATGGAAATTATCGTGAAGGCAACTGTGCAGGGAGTTTATGGTGGAAGCGAGTCAGTGCGTAGAGGTTAAATGTCCGATTCAATTTGTGCTAGACTTGTTGGACAATAAATGGTCAATTTTGGTTCTACGCGAACTGTTTGGAGGCGCGAGGCGTCCCCACGAATTACTCACGGCACTCCCTGGCATCAGCACCAAAACCCTCACCCAACGCCTACGAGAGTTGGAATCTCAAGGGTTAGTCGATCGCCGTGTTTATGCCGAGATTCCGCCCCGCGTAGAATATTCCCTCACGCCCAAGGGTCGCCAAATTCAACCGGTGATGGTAGCCCTGCATCAAGTAGGATCGCAGTGGCTGGGACAGGAGAGTTGCATTTGTCCACTAACACACTCGGATGCTAAGGACGATCGCAGGAACGCTTCAGGTCTAATTTCAGATTAAAAATGTCAGAATTATTCCTCTCTCTCTTCTCTTCCTCAGTGTCCTCTGCGCCCTCTGCGGTTTAATCATTCCGGTTCTGGCGGGCGAATTCCGTGGCTTAAGTTAAGTCCGCTAAGAATTAGCCTTGGGAATAGCCACCAAAGTCATAGAATTAGCGGGATAAGTTGCCTGGAATCCAGTATCACTGACATTTAAATCGCTCTGACGGACGATCGCCTGCAAATTGGCCTCGCTGTAAGTGTAAAATTCAGCTTTACCCGCCGATTTAAATCCTTTCAAACTCAAGTTGCTAGTCAAATTTTTGTTGGTTTTATTAATAATTACCAGCGTCAGAGTACCATCACTGCTGCGATCGGCTCCGTAAATTGACAAAAGTCCTTGATCTGTGCTACCCGATCGCACCCAAGTATCGCCATACTTACCGCCTTTTCCGTCATAATTCATGTACATTCGGAAAGCATAGGCCCCCGGTTCCGAAGACTTAGGAGGCCCCCACAGCGTCGCTAAATCCACTTGTTCCCGCCCAAAAATCCCCAGTACGTCGGCTTGGGCTAAGGCGCCGTTAATCGACTCTAAACCGCCCCAATTGTATTCAGTAATCGCGACTTTTGTACCTGGATAATCTTGATTTACCCACTCTCGAAACCGGGGGATAATTGTTAGGGGTGGATTGTATTTACCAATCCAACTTTCATCAGTATAGGTAGCATCCCATAGAGAACGAGTCGATCGCAGTCGCAGCGCTTGGGTGTTGGCATCGCCGGCGGGACAATTGGCCAAACAGGTATCGTCCGCCGAAGGATAGTAGTGTTCGTCGAAATAGTCGAGAATCCGAACACCTTTTTGCTTTTCATAAGCGCGCATTTGTTGCAAGTACCACCGCGCAAACCAGACACCGCCGTGCTTTTCGCGATCGCCCTTAACCCCCGAATCCACATAGACAGGCCAGCCAAAATCCGACGGGCCGAGTACCTTAGCAGTTGGATCTGTAGCTTTTACCATTGAGGCATATTGGTAAGTGCGATCGCGCAATTCCTCGTAACTCGTCGCTTCTGGATGAACATCGCGGTGAGTGTTTCCCCAACCGCTTGGTTCATTGTCCATTTGATAAATTTGCACGCCGCCCTTAGCAGCAGTACCGTGGGTTTTAATTAAGTGTTGAACCCAAGCTTTTTGAAATGCTGGGTCGCTAATAATACTGACATCAAGGCGATTATTATCAGTTATCAAAGTGCCGTCGGGACGCTTACCGTTGCCGCATTTATCACCTTCTGGAAAAATGTAGGGATTTGTTTTTTCTTGTGGCCCGTATTTGGATACTCTAAACCCGCAGTTCCAAGTGCTAAATTTATTTACATAGCCAATCATCGGAATTGTAACGATGCTTTTGCTGCCGTTTTGGCGGTTGATTTTGACAATTTTATCTATAGAATCACCGGGAACAGGATTTTTCTTGTCGCCGCCACCCACGAAAAAGAAGTCATCGCCGCTGTTGGAAGAATCGACTAACCAGTTGTAGCGGCTGGTGTGATTGGCCCCCCAGCGTTCTACTGGAATTCGTAACTCTTTGGCGATTGTGGGATCTAGGGCATAATCATTCATACCATAGATGTCAGGACTGATGGAATGTCGATCGGCTGTCACATCAACAGATAAGGTGGGATTGACTGTTTGGGCTATGCCGTTTTTGAAGTAAACTGTTGTGGAGGCAATTGCCAAAGCGGCGATTAAAGCTAACAAAAATAGGACAAGCCAACGAGGTTTATTTTCGGGAAACTGCCACAAAAATCGTGCATTCATTAATTTATGGTAGAGTATTTAATAGGGCTTGTTTATAATCTACTGCACTTTTGTAATAAATTTCAGGATTGTCGATTAAAGCGCGATCGATAACTGCGGCTAGCGGTTGAGGAATCGAGGAAGTGCGATCGCGAATAGGAACCCCATCCCCCATCATTATTCAAAATCCCACAAAACGGGTCTACTCCCACAAAATTGCGCGGGGAAAATCCCGCCCTCGTCACATACAAAAGTGAGAGTGACTTTTGAACTCATTTCAATATATGATTGTGAAGGTGATAATTGGCTAAGCAAAACTAGCTACTTCTACAGAACGTTCTACCGCTACACTTTTACGCTTGCGTTTAATTCTGTCGATTTCATGGAGTGTTTCGGCTGTTAGGTAACTGCTACCACAGTGAGGACAGCTTATGAGGGGAATGTTTTCTATAACTAGCAAATCTTTGCCTTTACCATAGGTTCTGGGAATTCGGCGAACTCGCACACCTTCTGTTCCGCAAATATCGCATACCATTTACTAAGTCTCCTTGCTTAAATTAGTCTTCATGCAATAATTCATTGATGAATTCTTCCCGTTCATCCTCTGTCATTGCATCCCAGTCTTTTCCCCTTTGTGCAGCAGCCTGTCGCGCTTTTTCTGGGCCATCATGGGTTAAGTTTGCCCAAGATTCCCAAGGCTGCATCAGCAATATTTTCAATAATTGATGTTTTTTGCGATCGGGTAATTCTTGAGCTAATTCAATTACTCAATCATCGGTTAATGTGAATGTTAATGTTGGCATCGATTCACCTCTCAGTAAAAATATGCTTTTTCAATATATCATAACACAAACAGCTATAGTCCAGGACGCAGGGGGGTTCAGAAACCGGGTTTTTTACGGCAATATTTGGTTCCAGCCGAAAGATTCAATAAAAACCCGGTTTCTTTGGTCGGAGTGCGTAAGTCTGGTTCTCATTATCAATCAAGCAATTCCTTTCAGCAAACTTGATAAAATCCCTAAAATTTTTCCTACATCTTTAATGTAATACTCAGCAACATCAACATCTAAAGCATTACCTTCTAACTTAAGAAATCTCCACACAGTGCCCGATGTCATCACACCATAAATTATGGGAATTTGATTGCCTTCTTGTTGATTAAACAATTGCGCTGCATACATCTGGGCTGCACACTGTCCCAAACCGCCGATTAAGTCTTCTTTCTTAGCTTCAACAATCGCAATGACTGGTGCCATAATTACAATTTGAGACTCAGACAGGCTGATTAAAAAATCACAAGCACCATTCAGCCCTTTTTCTATGTCAACGTTAAATTCTTTACCGGAAAACAAGCTAATTTTATCGTCTAGCATTCTCCTCAATTCTAGTAAGATTGGGGTGATAATCATTTCAGAACGAGCTTTTTCTGTGTTGATTTCGCTGGCTATTCGGAGGTTGTAATTGAGGGTGAAATCTAGATATTCGCTGTATCCGACTTCGGGGATATTGACAAATAAGTTGTTTTTGTCTGTGAGAGTGAAGCCGAATTGTTTGATTAAGTCACTGAGGGAAAAGTTACTGTAAGCCATCTATCGATTTTGGATCTTAGATTTTGGATTTTAGATTAATTCAATTATAGTTGGTAAAATTTCTATTTCCTCTACTTCTGTTATAATTATGAAGTTATGCTAGGCAAATACGGCGGCTACAGCTTGCGGCAATGCGATGGGTACAAAATATGCAACTGGATACAAATAATCTTCGCCAGATTCATCAATAACTCGGATCAATTGATGTTCCTCAGCGCGATTATCCGGGATTATTTGATAGATTTTTCGTACTTCCAATGACGCTGGATGGTCTTGATTGTTGATGCAAACTACAAATTGTGCTTCTAAGTTATGGGGATTCATGTCTCCTCCTATAAAATATATTTGATAGCGCTAGGAAGCTACTGCAAAATCCGTGTACTGCCGCATTCCTGGCTCGTGAAATGCTAATACAATATCTTCCTTTGGAACCCCTGCACGCACTAAATCTGTTGCAATTCCATCTTCTGTCCAGTCTTCCTCAATCCAGAATTTGCCATCCCGAATCCTAACGTAGACAGTCATCCCGGTAATGCGTTCTCCCTTTTGCCAGCCCAGATTCATCCACATATAATGACCGTTTTGTGCATCGGTAATTAAGAAGGTTTCGATGTCTGGTTGAGGACGGCGGCACAATTCTATATACTCGGTTAAAATCCGCTCGATTAATTTGGGATACTCGGTTAGTTTATCCATTGTACTATTTCCTCTACTTCTGTATTGACGACTATTAGGGGAAGTTGATGTCTGTTTACAATTAATTGAATCGCATCTTGAGTGAAGAAGGTTCTATATGCTATGGTACTAATAGCCACGTAAAGTTTGCGATCGGGCGCTGTTTCTTCTAAAAGGTAACGATAAATGTCATACTGACCGAGAGCTTCTTTTAAATCTTGGATTTTTGAGGCACCGATAAAGCTTTTCACTTCAACTACAAGTTTCTGTCCCGACCGTTCAGCAGCAATAGGTTGTTGGGCACCGAGATCGGCGTACAGCGTTGTTGTACGATACTGAATTACATAGGGATCGTCAGTAATTATCCAGCCGTCTTTGATTAGTGCGTTTTTGACAGCGTAGTGAATTATGTCTAGCTTGGGCATAGCCTTTATTATAAATCTTTTTGAAATCCTGTAACGCTTAGATGTTAGAGTCTACAAGTCTCGACAAGAGAGAAGAGCGCCACTAGAATTAGCTCCCCACACCAATCAAAACTGCCCGCCCAACTCAACCAACCCCAGCCGGGAGGTGTCGGGAGGTTTCCTTCTGGTGCTTTGGTGTTATATTGCCAGTTTTCCGTCCATTCACTATTCACGCGCCAACCTACCCGATCGCCAAACGCTTCCCATATTTTATGATCGTATTCCCTGGTTCCACCCAGACTTTGATAGATACGCTTCTGCACCGAAAAGCCGAAGCGCCCATTACTGTATTTCACCCAAAGTTGGTCAATGGTACGCAAGTCCTCGCAGGGAAAATTAATACTTCCTACATCCAGCGATCTTTGTTCGTCCCTACCTGTACTCGCCACCTTCAGCATCACTCTCGTCGTTTCCCGATCCGCCTCTTGCCACTTTCCTACTGCTAATAAATTTCGCAAGTTTATATAATCCATCCCCACGGCTGAAATTAACTCTACCTCATCCTCAGCTTTTTTAGGCATCACTAAATTCAACCATTCCTGCACCGACTGTGGGCGATTTTGCGGTTCCAATTCCATCCCTTTCACAATCGCGGCATTCACTCTGTCGCTAATCTCTGAATTGAATTGCTTTGGCGGAGTTAAAGCAATATTTTGCTTTCTGACTTGCGACGAAAACGGCAACTCACCCGTCAACATTACATAAAGCGTTGCTGCTAGGGAATAAACATCTGTATAAGCGCCTAGTTCGGCACGTTTTTCTAATAATTCAATGGGTGCGTAACACTCAGTCCCGGAATTGCTATTAGTTCTCAATTTTCCCGGTGCTGTCATCTGTCGTGCTAAGCCAAAATCAATCAAAACGGCTTTCAAACCCTGCTTTCTGAGCATAGTATTTTGGGGTTTAACATCCAGGTGAGTAAATCCTTGCTTGTGAACAAAACTCAGGGCCCTTCCCAATTGCTTAATAATTGCCAAAGCTTTTTCTTCCGACAAAATGCCGTTATCTTCGAGATGGCTAGCTAAGTCAATTCCATCGATTAATTCCATCACCATGCACCACAATTCTATATTTCCTACCATTTCGGGAAACACTTCGTAAACTTGGACGACGTGGGGATGACTGCATCGGGCTAAAGATAATGCTTCGTTGAGAAATTTGGTTTGTAATTCCTGAAAGTTTGGTTTACTTTGAACGTTGGCGTTTAGGGTTTTGATGGCGACGGCTTTACCTTCTTTGAGGTTTTGGGCGCGGTAGGTGACACCGAATCCGCCGCAGCCCAGGATTTCTTCGATGATGTATTTGCCGTTTTGGAGTTGTTGTCCGGGGGGCCAGTGCCTCATGGTGGGTGGTGAGGATGTGGGGATGATGGTTTTGATTGTAGCTGAGATGGGGGAATTTTTGTTGAGGCTTTGGATGATCTCGTTTACGGTTGTTTCGGAATGATTTAACCGCAGAGGCCACAGAGGGCACAGAGGAAGAGAAGAGAGAGGTGAGGTTGAGAAACCGGGTTTTTTTACCTAGATATTCGGCATCTATCAAACCCGGAGATCCCCCCTAGCCAAGAGGGCGGGCACGGGGCACCGCCCCTACAAGGGGGGACTGGAAGCGTTCTCAAAGTCAACCCCTACTCCCCTTCTTAAGGGGGATTTAGGGG
Source organism: Microcoleus sp. B7-D4 (assembly GCF_036705125.1). Classification (NCBI taxonomy): domain Bacteria; kingdom Bacillati; phylum Cyanobacteriota; class Cyanophyceae; order Oscillatoriales; family Microcoleaceae; genus Microcoleus; species Microcoleus sp. B7-D4. Next base: position 5,049 of record NZ_JAUBTT010000032.1, on the reverse strand, counting down.
GATCTAGACTCAGATATAAACGAGATTTACATGGATTACAATGTTAATTGTAAGCCTCCATTGGCAAACAAGAACAGACAAAATTACGATCGCCAAACGCATTATCTATCCGGCCCACCGCCGGCCAAAACTTATGTTCGCGAGTCCAAGATGTCGGATAAGCCGCTTGCGCGCGAGTATAAGGACGATTCCACTCATCAACCATCAGAGATTCTGCGGTGTGTGGCGCATTTTTTAACACATTATTTTGCGCGTCAACATTACCTTTTTCAATCTCCGCAATTTCGCCTCGAATCGCAATCATGGCATCGCAAAAACGGTCTAATTCCTGCTTCGATTCGCTTTCCGTCGGTTCCACCATTACCGTACCAGCAACCGGCCAAGAAACCGTCGGCGCGTGATAGCCGTAATCCATCAGGCGTTTGGCGATATCTTCGACTTCAATAGCCGCAGATTTTTTGAGAAGTCGCAAATCTAGAATACACTCATGCGCCACCAAACCAGCTTTCCCTTTGTACAAAACCGGATAATAAGATTCTAACCGTTTTGCCATGTAATTAGCATTAAGAATTGCTACTTTTGTCGCCTCAGTTAAACCGAATCCTCCCATCATCCGAATGTACATCCAAGAAATAGTCAAAATGCTAGCACTTCCCCAAGGCGCTGCGGAAACAGCACCAACTGATTTTTGTTGACTGTTGACTGTTGACTGTTGACTGTTGACTGTTGACTGTTGACTGTTAAGAATAGAAGTAGTGGGCAAAAATTCTACTAAATGAGACATTACCCCAATCGGTCCCATTCCCGGCCCGCCGCCGCCGTGGGGAATACAGAAAGTTTTGTGCAAATTTAAGTGACAAACATCAGCACCAAAATCACCGGGGCGGCACAAACCAACTTGAGCATTCATATTTGCGCCGTCCATATAAACTTGTCCGCCACAGTTGTGGACAATCTCGCAAATTTCTTTAATTTCTTCCTCAAAAACGCCGTGGGTTGATGGATATGTCACCATCAAAGCCGCCAGTTCATTTTTGTGCTTCTCGGCTTTTTTATGTAAATCCGCAACATCAATATTGCCCTGAGAATCGCACTCGACAGCCACTACTTTCATCCCCGCCATCACCGCGCTAGCCGGATTTGTACCGTGGGCTGACTGGGGAATCAAACAGATATTTCGGTGAGATTCGCCTCGGTGTTCGTGGTATTGGCGAATAACTAACAAACCCGCGTATTCGCCTTGGGAACCGGCGTTTGGCTGCAAAGAAATTCCCGCGAAACCGGTGATTTCTGCCAGCCACTGTTCTAGTTGCACGAACATCATTTGATAGCCGCGACTTTGATCGCGGGGTGCAAAGGGATGTATCTTGCCAAATTCCGCCCAAGTCACCGGCATCATCTCTGCTGTTGCATTCAATTTCATTGTGCAAGAACCCAACGGAATCATCGATGTATTTAGCGATAAATCCTTGGCTTCTAAACGGTGCAAATAGCGCAAAAGTTCAGTTTCTGAATGGTAGCTGTTGAAAACTGGATGACCGAGATAGCTGCTGGTGCGATCGCAAAAATCTGGTAAGGTCAAATAGGAATTCAATGCGTCTGCATCCAGCGGAATGTTGAGAGCATTCTGCCCGTCACCCCTGATATAATCTTTATCCTGTGCAAAAATTTCCCACAACTCTTGCACATCTTCAACCGTGACAGTTTCATCTAAAGTGATTCCCACTGTCGAATCATCGAAAACTCGGAGATTAATTTTGCGAACTTTAGCAGCTTCTAGAAGTTCTGACAGCGGTTTGTCTCCCAATTCTACCCGCAAAGTATCGAAGAAAGGTTGAGAACCAATTTTGTATCCGAAACTTCTTAAACCGGATGCCAAAAGTGCTGTTAAAGTCCGTACTTTCTCAGCAATGTCTTTCAGTCCAGAAGGGCCGTGATAAACAGCATACATACTCGCCATCACTGCCAGCAAAACTTGAGCCGTACAAATATTGCTGGTTGCTTTTTCGCGGCGGATGTGTTGTTCGCGAGTTTGCAAGGCTAAACGTAAAGCAGATTTGCCGTTGGCATCTTTAGAAACGCCGACAATTCTCCCCGGAACTTGCCGTTTAAACTCTTCTCGCGTGGCGAAATAGGCTGCGTGGGGCCCTCCGAATCCCATCGGCACTCCGAAGCGCTGAGTGCTTCCTACGGCTATATCCGCGCCGAATTCGCCGGGGGGTGTGAGCAAGCAAAGGCTCAATATGTCGGCGGCTACTGTGACTAATGCGCCGACTTCGTGTGCCGATCGAATAAAATCGGTATAGTCGTAAATTGCGCCGTCTGTGGCGGGGTATTGCAGGAGAGCGCCGAAGATTATACGATCGAACTCAAAGCTTTGATGGTCGCCGACAATTACCTCAATTCCCAACGGCTTAGCGCGAGTTTGCACCACTTCAATAGTTTGAGGGTGGCAATCTTGGGAAACAAAAAACGCTTTTGCCTTATTTTTGCTGGCGCCGTAACTCACCGCCATCGCTTCCGCCGCCGCAGTCCCTTCATCCAGCAAGGAAGCGTTGGCAATTTCCAAACCCGTAAGGTCAATTATCATGGTTTGGAAGTTCAGCAAAGCTTCCAATCGCCCTTGAGCAATTTCGGCTTGGTAGGGAGTGTAAGCTGTATACCAGCCGGGGTTTTCTAGGATATTCCGCTGGATGACCGGGGGAGTTATGCAGTCGTGATATCCTGTGCCGATGTACGATCGAAATACCTGATTTTTTGCAGCAATTTCTTTCAATTCTGCCAAAGCGCTGTACTCGCTTCGCGCTTCGGGAAGTTGTAAGGGTTGAGAAATACGAATCGCCGCAGGAACCGTTTTGTCAATCAACACATCGAGGCTGGAAATGCCCAAAACATTGAGCATTTGCTGGATTTCGCTGGGTGTCGGGCCAATGTGCCGGCCCGCAAAACCATTGATGGAGGAAAGGTTTTGCTGCTGGTTGGGTTCAAGTTGAGGGCTGTAGAGTACCAAGGCGGATTCTCCTGAATAGACTTTTGCTTCTTTGTTTGTAACATTTTGCTAAGAAAACCAGGAAGATTTTCTGCGTCTATCAAAGTCCGAGAGTCCGATAGTCCGACAGTCCGACAGTCCGACAGGGGTTGAAACCCCTGTCTCATAGCTAAAGTCGTCTGAAGACGACTAAGGAAGATTTTTTGCGTGTATCAAAGTCCGACAGTCCGATAGTCCGACAGTCCGATAGTCCGACAGTCCGACAGTCCGACAGTCCGACAGTCCGACAGGGGTTGAAACCCCTGTCTCATAGCTAAAGTCGTCTGAAGACGACTAAGGAAGATTTTTTGCGTGTATCAAAGTCCGACAGTCCGACAGGGGTTGAAACCCCTGTCTCATAGCTAAAGTCGTCTGAAGACGACTGTAGATTAAGCTGCACTTATCGCAACTCCCCCCGCAACAGCTTGGTATTTCAGTCGTCTTTAGACGACTTGTGCTATTAGCCAGGGGTTTCAACCCCTGGCGGATTGTGGAATTATCAACGAGCCCTATGCCCTATGCCCTATGCCCCATGCCCCATGCCCTATGCCCTATTCCCCTTCGACCATTTTGCGATACTCCGGGGCCGAGAAAGCCTCGTCTGCTTCGCTGGGATTGTCAACGCGCACTTTCAGCAGCCATCCAGCGCCATAGGGGTCGTCGGCCAAATTTTCGGGAGCCTCTATAATGTCATCATTGCGTTCTACGACTGTACCCGTAACTGGTGCTTTCAAGTCTTCAACTGCTTTCACTGACTCGACTGTACCGAAAGCTTCGCCCTTTTCCAACCCTGCACCGACTTCGGGCAAATCTAGAAACACGATATCGCCGAGTTGGTCAACTGCAAAGGCACTGATGCCGATGGTGGCAATTTCGCCTTCTAATCGGATGTATTCGTGGGTGTCTAGGTATTTCAGGTCATCGGGGTATGTTAGTGCCATGTCTTTTCTCGCAATAAAAAAGTATTAGTTAAATCTTATTCAACTATGAGCCTTTAGTAATGACTAAATGGAACAGAAAAAATATTAAACGCTTGCTTTTTGGAGAATTTTCTGTCAAACGACTGATGCGCTCTATAATTTTTATTTACGCATTTCTATGTTTTTACGGTTTCTTTGTTTCAGAACGGCTAATTTTTCAACCTCCCCCATCTAGTCAAAGTGATAGCAGGGAAGTTATCAAAGTTAGCTCAGCTAATGGCGTGAAAATTTCTGCTGTTCATTTTCCTAACCCGCAAGCTAAATATACCATACTTTACAGTCACGGGAATGCGGAAGACTTGGCCGGGATTTTGTGGGTACTCAGAGAGATTCGAGATAGTGGGTTTGCTGTGTTTGCCTATGATTATCAAGGTTACGGCAGGAGTCAGGGAAATCCTTCTGAATATAATACTTATCGTGATATTGATGCTGCTTACAATTATTTAACCCAACAGTTGGGAGTACCTGCAAAGCAAGTTATTCTTTACGGGCGTTCTGTGGGCGGTGGGCCGACTATTGATTTGGCTTCGCGGCAAAAAGTCGGCGGTTTGGTGGTTGAAAGTTCCTTTGTTTCGGCTTTTCGGGTGTTGACGCGGATTCCGCTTTTACCCTTTGATAAGTTTGTGAATATTGATAAGATTGGCAAAGTTCGATCGCCTGTTTTGGTGATTCATGGTAAGGCTGATGAGGTGGTGCATTTTTGGCATGGAGAGCAGTTGTTTGCAGCGGCGAAGCAGCCGAAATTGAATTTTTGGGTTGATGGGGCCGGTCATAATGATTTGATGGATGTGGCGGACGATCGCTATGCTGCAACTTTGCTAAAATTTGCTAAGCTAGTAGATGAATCTTCTCGACCAAGATGAGCAACGGGCTAGAAGCCCGTTCCACAAGAACACCTACACTTACACTTTCTTGTGGGGAGTAGGGGTTGGGCTTCTAGCCCGCCCCTGCATTAATGCTCAACTACTTAGGATCGCGAATTAAATAACTTACAATTTTAATTGTTATTGTGGGATGGGCGTCCCGCCCGTCCTTTTTGGA
>NZ_JAUBTT010000193.1:0-6497 GCF_036705125.1 Microcoleus sp. B7-D4 | reverse complement strand
TCCAAAAAGGACGGGCGGGACGCCCATCCCACAATAACAATTAAAATTGTAAGTTATTTAATTCGCGATCCTAAGCAGCTTTACAAGCTTGCTGCCGAATAGGAATTTCAATGACGAATTCTATTCCCTTTCCTAATCCAGGCTGGCAGTATAATCTGCCCCCATGCTTTTCAACGATAATTTGGTAACTGATAGATAACCCCAACCCAGTTCCTTTACCGATAGGTTTGGTGGTAAAAAAAGGGTCAAATATTTTCGGTTGTAAAGTTTCGCAAACTCCCCGACCGTTGTCACTAATATAAATAGCCACCCAATTCTCGTCAATTACTTTTGTAGCAATTTGAATGCGGTTCGGGTGTTGTTTGATTTCTGCAAAAGAACGCTGCTGATTAGATTCATCTAAAGCATCAATGGCATTGGAAATAATATTCATGAACACTTGATTTAATTGTCCGGCATGGCATTCTACTGGTGGAAGCTGACCGTACTTTTTTATTAGTTCAATCTCAGGATGTTCTGGTTTTGCTTTTAAACGATGATGCAGGATGGTGAGTGTACTATCAATTCCTTCATGAATATTTACAGCTTTCACCTCTGCCTCATCTAGGCGAGAAAAGATTCGCATAGACTTGACAATCTCCTGGATGCGCTGCGTTCCTAAGTTGATTGAGTTAAGAACTTTGATAAAATCTTCCTCCACAAATTCCAGTTCTATTTCATCCATTACGGCTTGAATCCGAGGGGTGGGATTTACATAATCTTCTTGATAGAGATGTATAATTTTTAGTAAGTTATGAGCGTACTCTTGGGCATAACCCAGATTGCCGGATATGAAGTTTATAGGGTTGTTTATTTCATGAGCAATCCCAGCCGCCATTTGCCCTAAGCCGGACATTTTTTCGCTTTGGATTAACTTAAGCTGCATTTGTTGTAAATCTTCATAGGCTTGGCTGACTTCTAAAACTTTTTGCTCCAATAAGATATTTTTTTCTTCTAATTTGTCAGCTAGAACATGAAGCTTTAAATGCAGCTTGACGCGAGCTAATACTTCCTCCTGTTGGAAGGGTTTGGTAATATAATCTACAGCCCCAAGCTTAAACCCCTCAACTTTATTAGCCGTATCCGAGAGAGCAGTCATAAATATAATGGGAATCTGTTTAGTTTCTGGATTAGCCTGTAATCGACGACAGGTTTCAAATCCATCAATTTCTGGCATCATGACATCTAGCAAGATTAGATCCGGTAGAGCATATTTGACTCGCTCTAGTGCCATTTTGCCAGATTTTGCAACCCGAACTTCAAATCCTTCTTGGCTTAAGGCATCAGATAAGACACCTAAGTTAGCTGAATTGTCATCAACTATAAGAATCGTACCATTTGCTTGAATTTCTGAATTCATAAACCTTACTTGTAGGACTCAATAAACGTTAAAAGCTCTTCGTCTTGAAAGTCCTTTGCCATTTGATGCAATCTTTTAGCAAAGGGAATGTATTTGGGATCTAGTTCTTCAAGTAATACCGCCTGCTTAACTATTTCTAGGAAATTTCCTTTCATAGCGAGCTCGTATAGCATTTCCATTTCTGTAGCAGGCGGGGCAATTAGCTCATCGGTGTCTGAGGATCTCGCCAGTGGCTCTTCATTAGCTTCATAAACCCATTGCAAATCAAGATACTGTTGTAAGTTTTGCAGGAGTTCAGTTGCCTGAATTGGTTTGGGAATAAAGGCGTTGCCTCCAGCTTCTAAACTTCTGTATTGATCGGTTTCAAATACGCTGGCAGAAGAGACAATAATCACGGTGTCTTTGAAATTTTCCGATTCTCGAACCCGCTTAATCACCTCGAAGCCATCGAGTTCGGGCATTAATAGGTCGGTAACAATTAAATCTGGCTGCACCTCTAGAATTTTTTCCCAGCCTTCCAGCCCATCGTTCGCTTCAAACACCTCAAAGCCGATCGGACTGAGCAAATTGTTAATTACCGAACGGTTAGCCCATTTGTCATCAATAACCACAATCTTAGGTTGGCGGTCTTTGATGCCGATAATCTGCCCGTGATGGTCGATTTGAGACGTTTTCACCCATTCATCGGCTTGAGGCAGACTAACATCAAACCAGAAAATACTGCCCACATTCATCTCACTTTGAACCTGAATGGTACTGCCCATTAGTTCTACAATCCTTTGGCTAATTGCCAATCCCAGCCCGGTGCCCTCCGTCTGCCGTCTGCGATCTCCAACCTGCTCGAAGGGCTGAAAGATAGCTTGGAGTTGCTCTTGGGCAATGCCGGTACCTGTATCGCGTACTTCAAAGCGAATTTTTCCTTCTGTGGCAAAACTGACTATAAAAGTGACACTGCCCTCATCCGTAAATTTAATAGCGTTGCTTAAAAGATTAATTAACACTTGTCGCAAGCGTTTTTCATCCGCATGAATGCCGATCGGCAGTTCGGGGCTGGATGGAAAATGAAAGTGAATTCCCTTAATTTCAGCTCGGATGCGACACATTTCTGCTACACCTTGCAGGAACGCCGGGAAATGAAAATCTGTGGGCATTAGTTCCACTTTCTGTGCTTCAATCTTCGACAAATCGAGAATATCATTGATTAACGTCAGTAAATGCGAACCGCACTGATAAATGACATCAATGCGCGATCGCTCTTCTTCATTCAAGACTTTGGAACGCTGAAGAATCTGCGCGTATCCCATGATGCCATTAAGCGGAGTCCGCAATTCGTGGCTCATGTTGGCAAGAAATTCACTTTTTGCGCGACTTGCGGCTTCTGCAGCTTCCCTGGCTTTTGCCTGTACGATTTCTGTTTGTTTGCGATCCTGGATATCGATGCAAGTGCCAACCCACTCCCGGATGCTGCCATCTTCATCGAGAAGTGGCACCCCTCTAGCTTGGAAATAACGATAGTTTCCATCCGTTCCGCGCATTCGATATTCCATCTCAAACAGGCTTCTCGTTTGCACTGCTTCCATCCACACCTGAACAGTTCGTTCCCGATCGTCCGGGTGGATTGTATCTAACCAGCCAAAACCAACCACCTCAGCTTCCGTTTGTCCGGTGTAAGCTCTCATACTCGGTGAATCCTGGCATCTTCCTTCAGGATCGGTTGTCCAGACAATTTGGGAGATGGCAAGGGTTAGCGAACGATAGCGTTCTTCGCTTTGTTTTATAGCATCTTCCGCTTGTTTGCGATCGTGGATATCGCTGCAAGTGCCAACCCACTCCCGGATGTTGCCATCTTCATCGAGAATTGGTACTCCCCTACCTTGAAAATAACGATAGTTTCCATCCGCTCCCCGGATTCGATATTCTATGTCGTACAGGGTTCTCGTTGTCACTGCTTCCATCCACACCTGAAGCGTTCGTTCGCGATCGTCCGGGTGAATTGCATCTAACCAGCCAAAACCATCAGCCATCTGGGCTTCGGTTTGTCCGGTGTAAGCTCTCCAACTCGGTTGATCCACGGATCTTCCTTCAGCATCCGCTGTCCAGACAAGTTGGGAGGTAGCAGCGATTAGCGAACGATAGCGTTCTTCGCTTTGCTTGATAGCATCTTCCGCTTGTTTGCGATCGCTAATGTCATTATTAATTTCGAGTTGGGCACAAGGCTTTCCTTCCCCATCGCGCTGTAATGTCCAGCGACTTGCCACAATAATATCCCGACCATCGCGGGTGGTGTGCTGCAGTTCTCCTTCCCAAGTTCCCTGCTGAAAAAACTCTGCCGTTACGATTTCTAACGGTTTAGGAAAGGCTGTTTTCAAGAATGTGTGAATGTACTCCCCGACTACTTCGGCTTTTGTCCAACCATAGAGCTTTTCTGCACCTTGGTTCCAGTATATGATGCGATCATCCATATCCCTAATAATGATACCATCGCTGGCTAAGTCCAGTATTTCTAGGGTTTGACGGAGTGTTTGCTCGACTTTTTTGCGATCGCTAATATCTCGTGATATCGCGATAATGCCGAGGATATTGCCCTTAGCATCCCGCCAAGGAGTCTTGGTAGTGAAAAAGGTCCCGGTGGTCTCACCCTGAGAGACCTCTTCCTCGTAAGTCTCAGCGATTCCTGTTGCCATCACTTGGCGATCTTTTGCCATAATTGCACGGACACTCTCACTCTCATGCGGTAGGAATTCCCAATCATCTTTGCCGATGATTTCCTCAATTGGCTTGCCCATGAAGTTTGCCACATTGGAGTTAACGGCAACATAACGCCCTTCCCGATCTTTAACGACAATGAAGTCTGGTGTACTTTCCAAAATAGACTTTAGCAGTGCATTACGATCGCGCAATTCTGCTTCCATTTGTTTGCGATCGTTAATGTTTCGTGCTATGGCAATCAGGCCGAGAATATTTCCCTGAGCGTCCCGCCAAGCGGCTTTTGTGGTTAAAAAAGAAGTATTCTCTTTTCCATTGAAAACCTCTTCTTCGTAGGTTTCAGTAATGGCTGCTTCCATAATCTGGCGGTCTTTTGCCATTATTGCAACGGCGGCCTCCGGGGGAAGGAGTTCCGAATCATCTTTACCGATAATTTCCTCAATGGATCTACCGTAAAAGGATTTTGCCACCTCGGAATTAAGGGCAACATATCGGCCTTCCCGGTCTTTAACAACAATTATGTCTGGCGTACTTTCCAAAATAGAGCTCAGCAAGACATTGCGATCGCGCAGCGCAGCTTGCTGTTCGCGCAGAGCTTCTTCAGCTTGTTGGCGATCGGTAATATCTGTATTAGCCCCAATCCATTCCCGAATTGAACCATCCGCATTCAGAATTGGGACACCACGACAACTCATGTAGCGATATTCCCCGTCATAGCGGCGCATACGAAATTCAACTTCATAGAACGATCGATTAGCAACAGCAGTTGACCAGGCAGTGGCAATAGACGAGCGATCGTCTGGATGGATAGCGTTGAGCCCACCCCCTACCTTGTAATCATCAAATGTCTGTCCTGTAAATGCACATAAAGTAGGTTGCTCGCCGGCCAATTCGCCCTCAGCATTAGCGATCCAAATAATTTGAGCGGTAGCTTCGATCAAAGAACGAAATCGTTCTTCACTTTGTTTCAGGACATCTTCTGCGTTTTTGCGATCGCGAATATCCCGCACAATAGTGGAAATAAACTCGACTTCGCCCGCTTCCGTTTTGTGAACGATCAAAACCTGGGAGACTGGAATTTCTTCCCCATCCCGTGACAAAAATAGGATTTCACCAGCCCACCTACCCTCTCGCAAGGCGGTGGGAATTATTTCGTTGTGGAACTTTGCTTTTGCCGAGGGAGCTAATACAGAATCTATAGTAAAGGGCGATCGTGCTTCCTCTGGGGACATCCCCAGCATTTCCTGTCCGGCTTTGTTGAGATAGACACTATGCCCAGTCACATCCACAACTCCTACTAAGTCGGAAGTTGCTTCCAAAATTGCCGTCAGTCGTGCCTGCTTTTGTTCTGCCCGCTTGCGAGCGCTAATTTCAATTACAATCCCACCAATACCAAAAACCAGGCCATTTTCGTCCCGCAAAGGATAGTAAGATGTTTCCCAGTAGCGGATGATGCCTGGTTCTTTCGCCGTTTCACCCACTACTTCACACTCAAGTATCGGCTGGCCCGTATCCAGAATGCCTTGCAGCATCGGTTCCAGAGTCGGAGCCAATTCTGGCAGCATTTCAGGCAGCGACCGACCAATATAGTCTGCCACACAAATGCCATCGATCTCTGCCAGAACTTCGTTTATTTGGACATACCGGAGTTGGCGGTCAAAAATCACCATTCCGGCGTTGGCACCTGCAAAAAAAGCCTCGAAGTGAGCCTGCCGCAATGCCTGTGCTGTTGCGCTCTCTTGCTGTGGCGGTTGGGTTTTCTGTGGTGGGAATTTGCTCATGTTCGATCGTGCATTTCAGCTTTTATTCTAGAACTTCTGTCCAATTGTGCGATCGCAAGGTTTTCGTTGCCTCCAATTTGGGTAATGAAGAAAACGTTCAGTAGCGCGACTATTAGGCTTTCAATCTGCGATATATGTATCCCTTGCGACACTATTTCCCTTAATTCTTCGGATGTATCGCCAAGTATTTCTATTTCTCATTCTCATCAATTCTATTGCTAATCAATCCTATTGGTAGAACATTGGTGACAACTTAAGCTAGGGAAGCATTGGTCAATCAGCAATTATGCTCAGCATTTACTCAGATTTTGGCTGTAGAACTTAGATTTGGGCGATCGAGCAATCATGGCGATCGGCATATTTATGCCCACATACCCCCAAATCGCCAATTTTCCACTCCTAAATAAGCAGTATTTTCAGTAAAATTACGGATTGACAAATGTGATTAAGTTATAATTTGTCCCCCATGTCTGTAGAATGCCAAGTCTTCTTGGAACGTTATCAATTTTAGCTATATCCGTTAAATTTTCACTTAGGAATGAGAATTAAATAACTTCCACTCTTGAAAGTGGGATGGGCGTCCCGCCCGTCCAAAAAGGACGGGCGGGACG
>NZ_JAUBTT010000274.1:0-1039 GCF_036705125.1 Microcoleus sp. B7-D4 | reverse complement strand
GAGTTGGGAAGGCGGACTGATGTTACTCAAGCGGCACAGACTACTATTGCTAGTACGAGCAAAACTGAGTACGATAAAGTTGGGAATGTGGTGGCTGAAATTGATGCTAACACTAACAAAACTCAATACGTTTACGATTCCAGAAATCGGCAGACTCGCGTCATAGATGCTTTAAATCCATCTGGAACCACTACCACTGAATATGATGATGTTGGCAATGTCACATCCATCAAAGACCCAGTAAATAATACGACTAACTTCGTTTACGATGCCCGAAATTGGTTAAAATCGGAAACGAATCAATTTGGTAAAACTCGCGCTTTTGAGTACGATGATGTCGGCAATCGCACTCGCATTACTGACCGCAACAACCGCGTCCGTTCCTTTACTTACGATGCACTAAATCGGGAGACGGCAGAAAATTGGCTGAATACTACTGGTAATCCGATTCGGACAATTACTTCTACTTACGATGCAGCAAGTCAGCTAACATCTATTAAAGACCCTGATTCCACTTACCAGTTTAGTTACGACCCGAAAGGACGGCAAATTGCTGTCGATAATACGGGGACGCCAGGGGTACCGAATGTTCTGTTAAACTACACCTACGATGACGAAGATAATCTGCTGTCTGTCAGCGATACGATTAACGGCGCAGCTAAGGGGAATACTGCTTATACTTACGACACCCTAAACCGGATCAGTCGGATTACTCAAAGCGGTAATAGTGTGGCGTCGAAGCGGGTGGATTTTGGTTACGATGATATCGGTCAGATCAAGTCGGTGAATCGTTATTCTGATTTAAGCGGCAGTCAGTTGGTGAGGGGAACTACCTACACTTACGATGCTAAGAATCGTTTGGATGTTTTGAGTCACGGGAGTGGAGTTTCCTATGACTTTGATTATGACAATGGGAATCGAATTACGAAGATTACGGATGTTGATGGGGTGACAAATTATACCTAAGCTGTTGTACCTTTAAATAGGGTATAATAAAAAAGGAGTTTAGTCAATCTCTACAAAAATGCCAGCTAAAAAC
>NZ_JAUBTT010000031.1:0-73615 GCF_036705125.1 Microcoleus sp. B7-D4 | reverse complement strand
TTGGGGATTTTTCTCAAAGCTTTGTGGGATACCACCATACTCTGGGACCTGTCTGATGAGTGTGCTATATTCAGATTTTCACCGATTGTCGGGGATTGTCTGAATTAAAAGTATCAGGCATAAATAACGTATTTCTGTTATTGTTCGCGCTCCAAGCATTGCAATCGCAGCATCTGCTTTTCATCGGTTCCGGGTAAGCCCAGCAGAAGACAGAGATCCGCCACAGACAGGAGTAAAAAAAGTTTTGACTTGAGTTCAAACCCCCAGATTCATCTGTCAAGTCAATCTCAAATCTCAAATCTCAAATCTCCAATTGTTCGATATGCCAACAGCCAACAATTAGCTCGCAGCAACCAATGACTAAAATTATCCAAATTTTATCCCCTGATGAAGTGAGGCGCACTCTCACCCGCGTCGCTTCCCAGATTGTCGAAAAATCAGGGAACCCCTCGGAGTTAGTGCTGTTGGGCATTCATAGTAGAGGAGTGCCTTTAGCTCAAATTTTGGCAGATCAAATTGAAGTGCTCGAACAAGTTAAAGTATCCGTGGGCGCTTTGGATATTACCTTTTACCGAGATGACTTGGATCGAGTTGCGATGCGGACACCGGCTAAAACAGAAATTCCTTTCGATTTGACGGGCAAAACCGTGGTGTTGGTAGATGACGTTATATATAAAGGCAGAACGATTCGAGCGGCTTTGAATGCGGTGAACGATTACGGGCGGCCGGAGAAAATTTGGTTAGCGGTATTAGTCGATCGCGGCCACCGAGAAGTACCGATTCAGCCGGATTTTACGGGTAAAAAGTTGCCGACTGCAAAGGAAGAACAAGTTAAGGTTTACGTTCAAGAGCTCGACGGGCGCGACGGAGTGGAGTTAATTAAGGGTTGATACGATTTGAGATTTGAGATTTGAGATTGGGCAAAACTGACTGTTAAACAAAGTCCAGCTAAATAAACTAAGTAGGGTGGGCTGTAAGTAGCGCGTCAAACCACTTTTTGCGTCCATCACTGAGCAAAATACTTCGTTTCCGCCCACTGACAACGTAAAAAACCCGGTTTCTACCAGAATAGGGGCTTTTGGGTAAGCAAGCCTCTAGGAAGAAACCGGGTTTTTCGCGCGCGGAGCGTCCTATGTTCTTAAAAATCGGCAGTGCAGGAGTTGAACCTGCCTGGGGCGAATTATGAGTTCGCTGCCTAAACCGCTCGGCCAACTGCCGTTAAATCGATTTCTTCGACCTAACTCAAAATGAATTATAACATAATTTCTCAGTCCGTGCTAGAACTAGAGAACAAAAATCAAAATCTTTAGATCTGCTGAGTCCCCGATCGCCTGTTAGCCAATGTGCTCTCGCCGATCGACCGGACAAAGCAGTTTCTACGACTCGGCATAAACTTATAGGCAATGGCAGTGAATTCGACGGTAGTGCTGACTCTAATTCTGCTGGCTCTGATGTTTGGAGCAGGCGTGACGAGTTCTGTTTGGGGATTTACTATAGGTCGCGAAGCCTTACAAGGAACGACTCAACCCGATGTTCGTCCCAGCAACAATGCTGGCAGTGGCAAGGCTGGAACGACCGCTAGCAAAGACCAAGTGAGCATTTTGAAAGAAAAAGACATTCTCACAACCGTCAAAGCACGGGTAGAAGGTCGCGATCCCGAAAAAACGGCCGGGGCAAATACTAAAACAGAGAAGGCAAGCTCTAAACCAGCCGCGGCCAAAAAACCGGCTGCACAAAATGCCAGCGCCAAGTTTCCCCTGAACAGTCGCGACGGGGGAATAACCCTGGAAGTGAGCGCGGCCAGTCAGCGCAACAATTCCATGCTGCTAGACGTGAGCATGAAAAATGAGGGCTCCCAAGCTGTGAGGTTTCTCTACAGTTTCTTGAACGTCACTGACGATCGTGGCCGGGCCCTAAGCGCGACTGCCGAGGATTTGCCCTCGGAACTCCCCCCCAACGGGCAGGTGTTTTACGGTACGGTGAGTATTCCCACAGCTTTGCTGGAAAATGCTAAGGAAGTTTCACTGACGCTGACAGATTATCCAGGTCAAAAACTTCAGTTGCAAATATCTGGCATTCCAGTGGCGAAGTAAAATAAAAGAAGACCAAACCTGCAGAGGGATTCTCAGGTTCGATCGATAAAGTTTTTTTAGGGAGCATTGTGTCACTTTTAGGGGCGAGAGTGCAGGAGATATCTGATTTACCCGCGATGAGTTTGACAGAGGTGCTGTCGCGGTTGCTGTCAGTGCTGTTGCTGATTGCGATCAATGCTTTTTTTGTGGCGGCTGAGTTTTCGATGGTGACGGTACGCCGATCGCGCATCAATCAGTTAGTGGAAGCTGGCGACGTTGCAGCTTTAACTGTGCAATCTTTGCAGCAAAGTATTGAGCGATTGCTTTCGACAATGCAGTTGGGAATCACTCTTTCTAGTTTAGCTCTCGGCTGGATTGGAGAAAGTACGATCGCCGTGCTAGTGCGAATGTCGATCGGCTATTTGCCACTGCCAATTTACATCAAGTCGGCGATCGCCCATTCTTTTAGCATATCAATAGTAACTTTTTTCCTGCTAGCTTACCTGCAAATCGTACTGGGCGAACTCTTTCCCAAATCTGTAGCCTTACTGTATTCCGAACAGCTAGCCAGAACTTTAGGGCCTCCAAGTTTATTGATTGCCCGTTTGTTCAATCCCTTTGTCTCGTTTCTCAATCAATCTACTCGATCGCTTTTGCGGTTTGCGGGCATCGAATACGATCTAAGGCATCGGCCGGTTACTCCCGAAGAACTGCAATTAATTATAGCTACTTCCAGCGAATCAAGCGGCTTGGAAGCAGAAAAGCGAGAATTGCTCAACAACGTCTTTGAATTTGGCGAAGTTTGGGTACAAGAAGTAATGGTGCCGAGGCCTAGCATTGTCGCACTTCCGAAGACGGCAACCTTTCAAAATTTGCTCGACGAAATGGCGATTTCTAACCATTCCCGCTATCCCGTGACGGGAGATTCTTTAGACGACATTATCGGCATTATTGGCTTCAAACAACTTGCGAAACCCCTAGCTGAAGGTTTGCTCTCTCCCGACACGCCAATTGTACCTTGGATGCGTCCGGTCAGGTTTGTGCCGGAGATGATGCTGCTGGGAGAATTGCTGCCTTTGATGCAGAGTTCGTCGGAAGAAATTGCGATAGTTGTCGATGAATTTGGTGGCATTTCCGGGTTAGTGACGCTGAGGGATTTGATTGCCGAAATTATCGGCCGCAGCTACGAGTCGCCCGACAGCAAAGAAATTGCTTTGCAAGTATTGGACGATCGCACTTTTTTGGTGCAAGCGCAGTTAAATTTAGATGATGTGAATCAAATATTGAATTTGGATTTGCCAGTAACTGACGAATATCAGACAATCGGAGGTTTTCTGAGTTATCAGTTGCAAAGAATGCCGGCTGCTGGGGAAGTTTGGCGGGGCGAAAATGTGGAACTTACGGTTGTTTCTGTGTCCGGGCCGCGCTTGGATCAACTTCAAATTCACTTGTTGGAAGGGGCTGCGGGCGATCGAGCTTTAGATGGAATTGCAGCAGCGGATGGGGAAAATAATGTCGGGAAAGGGCGAAAGAATAGCGGGGTGAGTAGTGTGGCGAAATTTTCTAGTTGAGAATATTTTAGCGAATACCTAGATAATCTACTCGCTCGAAGTCGCTGCGTACTAAATCATCTAACGTCGGGCCTTTGGGGCGTAAATTAATGCGATCGCCAACCTTAACATTTTCGTAATATGCGTAGGGAATATAGATATCTTGCTCCTGCATAAAAGCGAAAGTAAAGTTAAAGGCATCGTCAATGTCCTCAGCTTTAACCTCACGAAAGTCAGAGAGGAATAGGAGATCCATTTCTTCCTCAAAGTACAGCATCTCCGCAAATGCACCTCTGTCGTAGCAGTTATAACCAATATAACCGCAAGTGTCGCTGCATTTGTAGTAGATGGCGCGAGTGGATAGGAACCAGGAAAGGGTGATAGCATCTCCTTCTCCAAATACAAGGGAACCGGGATGATGATTCAGTTGCTCAACGATCGTCCAAGGATGTCCTCGGAACTGAAATACAATATAGCTTTCGGCCGTAATTTCGATTTCGCGATCGTAGATATCCCGTTCCCAAACATCCGCACGTCTCGCCCTACTGAACTTTTCCGCCACTGACTCAATAGGAGCGCGAACGAGAAGTAGATTTTGGTTTCTGTCAATTGTTTCAATACCTCGGCGCTCTTCAATAGACATAATTTTTAGCTTGGAAAAAACAATCAATAATTAGTCTACCTCTTTTTCTGACTGTAGCGAATGCTCAGGAAGAACCAGGGTGCTTTATACTTGATTCATCAGCTCAAGTAAATAGACTCGATCCTTTATGCAAGCGCGATGAACAGCAGAAATTAAGAAATGCTATGAAAGCCCAAGAACTTTATCAACAAGGATTCGACCTCGGTCGCAAAGGACAGTATAAGGAAGCAGTTGAAGCTTTTACTCAAGCAATTAATCTCAATCCTGATTTTGTAGAAGCTTATATTTACCGTGCTTATGCTCGGACTGGAACTGGAGACCAACATGGGGGAGTTAAAGATTTTCAGAAAGCTATGGATATCTACAGGGCTAGAGGACGATCAGACATAGCTGATCAGCTTTTAGTCCCATTGAATACGCTGCAAAATGAAATTAAGGATGAACAGGAAGACCAGGGTCAACCGGAAGTTGAGGATGAGCCGGAAGACAAATAAGCAGCCTACTGATTCAAAATAAATTAAGGAATGCGATGGAAGCTAAAGAACTTTATGAACAAGGATTTGACCTCGGTCGCAAAGGACAGTATAAGGAAGCAGTTGAAGCTTTTACTCAAGCAATTAATCTCAATCCTGATTTTGTAGAAGCTTATATGGTTCGTGCTCGTATGCGAGCTGTAATTGGAGAAAAACAGGGTGGAGTGGAAGATTTTCAGAAAGCTATAGATATCTACAGGGCTAGAGGAAAATCGCAAATGGCTGATCAGCTTTTAGTCCCATTGAATTCGCTGCAAAATGAAATTAGGTTTGAACAGGAAGACCAGGGTCAACCGGAAGTTGAGGATGAGCCGAAAGGTAAATAAGCACTCGGATGATTCCAAACTAACTAAGAATCAATTTTAAAAATTTTAGTCATGCAGGACTTACCCATCAAAACCCAAGAAACCGGGTTTTTGGCAGCTTCTGCCATCTGTAATATATTCTTGCGAAAAAACCCGGTTTCTGACCACCCGCTGCGATGCTTAGAAACCGGGTTTTTTACCGTTTCGGCGGGCGGAAGCAAAGAGACTCGAAAAAACCCGGTTTCTGGGGCGTCGTGCGTAAGTCCTGTTTAAGTATAAGGCACCGGATCTTTCAATCCCAATTCCTCAAAAGCAGCCAGCCGCAACCGACAAGAATCGCAAACGCCGCAGGCATTTTCCCCGCCTGCATAGCAAGACCAAGTTTGCTCCCAAGGTACTCCTAATTTGTTGCCTAATTGAATAATTTCGGTTTTTTTAAGTTCGATCAAAGGTGTTATAATTTTAATAGCTTCTCCTTCTCTTCCCTGCTTTGTTCCTAACCGAAACACTTCCTGCATGGCTTGGATGTAATCGAGGCGACAGTCGGGATAGCCGGAATAATCTAAAGCGTTGACACCGATGTAAATACGATCGGCTTCTAGAGTTTCTGCGTAGGCGAGGGCAAAGCTGAGAAAGATTGTATTTCTAGCTGGAACGTAGGTAATGGGGATGTTTTGAGACATTTCTCCCAGAGTGCGATCGATCGGCAATTCCATCTCATCATCCGTCAAAGCGGAACCGCCCCACAGTGTCAAGTCAAAGTTTACTATCTGATGTGCCTTAACCGCGGCCGAAAGTGCGATCGCCCTTGCTGATTCCAACTCCCGCCGATGTCTTTGCTTATAGTCAAAGGAAATAGCATAACACTCGCAGCCGTCGGCTTTGGCTTGATACAAAACTGTTGAGGAATCTAGCCCTCCCGACAATAAAATAACTGCTTTCACTTAAAACATCCTCACTAAAATTAGCTTTTATATTTATATCAAAATAGTGGCGAATTGACAATATACCAATGCTAAATGCTTTTTGAAACCTACATATTACACCATTGTCAATAACGGGCAAGATGCCCGTTCCACAAAACTCAATTAACTGGTTCCCCGGCTCTGCCTAGTAACGAGTAGAAAGAAAATTCATCTTTTGTGGAACAGGCATCTTGCCTGTTCTTGATATTCGTACAAAATGTCCGATTTAAATTCGTAACAAGTCATCGAGTTCGCGGTAATCGGGCAAAGTTGTATCAATTTTAATGCCCTGCCGCAAAACTGTGCGATCGCCCTGCGCTCTAGATAACAATTCGCTGAAATTACGCGCCTTAAACAAAATCAAATCTGCTGGTAAACCCACTGCAATTCGTCCTAAATTCGGCAATCCCATTAAATCGGCTGGAGTCTTTGTCACTGCACAGGGCCAGTCTCCATAGGGCCTATCTAAATGAGCGATGCGGACTGCCATATTAAAAACTTCCAAAACATCATGATCGCCAAATCCGTAAAACGGATCGCGACAATTGTCGCTAGCAACTGTAACGGGAATTCCTGCTGCTTTGAGTTCGTGCAGCAGTGTCACTCCCCGCCAGCGCGGTGTATGCTGAGATTCTCGGTCTTGCAGGTAAAGGTTGCACATCGGCAAGCTGACAATGCCAATATTTGCTTGCTTGACTAATCCCAGAGTTTCTGTTACTAAATCTGAGGGTTGTCGGGCTAAACTACAGCAGTGTCCGCAGATTATTTGACCCCCAAATTCATGGCGGATGGCGGTTTTTGCGACTTCCCGCAATGTTACTGAATCTGGATCGTCGTTTTCGTCGGTGTGGAAGTCGATGTTTAAATTTCGTTCTTTGGCTAAGGCAAAAACTCGATCGAGTTGTTTATCTAAGTCGGGATTCATATAGGCGACTCCGCCGAGAATGCCGCCAGTTTGGGCTATGCGATCGGCTAATTTTTCGCCGGCGGGTGTCAGGAAATAGTCGAGGGAAACCAGGGAAACAGCTTGCAAGATCAGCCGATCGCCCCATTCGGCTTGCAGCGCTTCAAATACTTCTAAACTAACGGTTCCCTGTTCGCCCGCGCTGTCAATGTGAGTGCGGATAGCCTTGGTTCCGTGGGCGTAGCTGCACTTGAGGCCAAACTCCATTCGCCGGTAAACATCCTCTGCATTCCAGTTTTTTTGGGCGTCAGCGCCTACCGCTTCGATCGCGCTGGCAAAAGTTCCATCGGGATTGGGCGATCGTTCCCAAATGTGGCCTTTGTCTAAATGGGTGTGCATATCCACAAAACAAGGCCAAACTAAGCCGCCCTGCAAATCTATAACTGGGATATCTCCAGAGGAGGATACAGGTTTTGTACCTGCTGGAGTAATTTGGGCGATCGCCCCTGCCGCAATTTCCAAATCCACCAAACAAAAATTGTTCTCACTCCCCGTTGTCGCCACAGTAGAAGCTGACGAGGCGAGCGATTTCATCTCTAGAAGAGACGCGGGTACGCGACTATTTTTGAGCAAATAATTAGATGTACTTGGCAACATTAATTTTGTGAGTTAGTATGTATTTTCTTGATAATTCAGCACTACCAGTTGTAACTATAGCAACCCTTGCAGGAATTGTGAACATCTCTCTTTTCCTCTTTCTATATTTTATAGAGACTCTGCGTCCTCTGCGCCCTCTGTGGTTAGTTCAAAAAAATCTCATGCACAAATGAAATAAAATCGCTAAAGAAACTTGAATTAAATAGGTAGCTTTGTTGTTGGTAGTGCAGCCCCGATCGCTGAAGCAAAAATATAAAAATTTTATATTTTTGAAGAAACCGCGCAAGTCAGCTTCACGAGTTTTGCTATGCCGGATACTTCCCGATCCTGAATCCTGTTGCTATCATAAATCACTGCTTCAGATTGCAATTTCACTTTCAACTAACAGCAGCATCCATAGCAAGAGCCAAAAACAACTGTGTCAAAACCCAAGCATATAGTTTTAACATCCCATCCCGACAGAGCCGGCACAAAACCTCATCCCATTTACTGGGGAGAAATCGATCCGCTGAAACGGGGGCCTGTGATTGGCAGCCTTACCAAATCGTCTCACCGGAATGCGATCGGCACTCATTCGGGTTCCTATTCTGTTTATCGCGCGCTAGCAGTGGCTTCCGGCGCACTCCAAGCAGATCACCGCCCCGATTTTACCAACACCTCTCCGGCCGCACACATCGGGCCGCACCCTAGTTGGGGCGATCGCAATTTGATTGTTTCTCTCGATCCCTTTGGGGGTTTGGTCAGCGAAGTTTATACTTCATTTCTCCAGCAGGGATATGATATTCGACCGACAATTGCTGTCACTAAAGCTCACATTAATATGCCAGAATTGCAAGATGCCATCGCTAAGGGGCGGGTGCAAATTGATGGCAAAATAGTCAAAGCAGGTGGCAATTTAGCAGTAACTAAAATTGCGATCGATCCGGTGTGGTATTTGCCGGGAATTGCTAGGCGAATTGGGGCCCAAGAAAGCGTTCTCCGCCGTGTCCTGTTCGAGCAAACAGGCGGAATGTTCTCGGATTTAGTGACGCGGCCGGACTTACAGGTTTTCTTGCCACCAATTGGCGGAACTACGGTTTATATTATTGGCGATGTCGCGAATATTTCTGACCCGGATAAGCAGTTGGCGGTACGGGTACACGATGAATGCAACGGTTCAGATGTCTTCAGTTCCGATATCTGCACTTGTCGCCCTTATTTGGTACACGGGATTGAAATTTGCATCCAAACGGCCCAATCAGGCGGTTCTGGCGTAATAGTTTACTTCCGCAAGGAAGGGAGAGCTTTGGGGGAAGTGACTAAGTTTTTGGTGTACAATGCCAGAAAACGGCAGGAAGGTGGCGATCGCGCTGATGCCTATTTTACGCGCACTGAATGCGTGGCGGGAGTTCAAGATATGCGGTTTCAAGAACTAATGCCAGACGTGCTGCACTGGTTGGGGATCTCTCGCATTGACAGTTTAGTTTCTATGAGCGATATGAAATACAATGCGATTATCAATTCTGGCATTCAGGTGGTCGATCGCATCCCCATTCCTGAAGATTGGATTCCCGCAGACGCACAAGTCGAAATTATCGCCAAAAAAGCCGCCGGCTACTACACGCCAGACCCTGTGCCAGATGCTACAATTCTTGCAGAAGCGATCGGACGCGATTTAGGAGATTGAGAGGGCAAAGACGCGACCGATGGGACGCGAACAATCGCGTCTTTGCTACATAAAATTTATTGCTGGTTTTTGATCAGTCAGGGTAGGTTATGGCTAATTTGCGTTCTAGTGTGATCGTAAAAACAGATATTTGCGGATATACCGCCAGAGTCAAAAAATTATCTCAGTCGGACTTAAGTAGTTTGTTAAACGAACATAAAACTTTTGTTTCAGATATTAGCGCCAGAAATGAAGGCAGCGTGATTAAAGGGGAAGGTGATTCATTTTGGATAATTTTTCCCAGCGTCACAGCCGCGGCTGTGGCTGCGATAGAAATGCAGCAAGAATTGAGATCGCAACAATCTAGCAAAGCCAACGACGAAAGATTGGCTATTCGCGTGTCGATTACATTAGGAGATGTCTTGCATCAAGATAAAGATATCTTTGGCGATACGGTGAATTTAACAGCGCGCATAGAATCAGTAACTCCGCCGGATGAAATATATTTGTCCCAAGCAGCATGGCTGGCCCTCAACAAAGCAGAAGTGCAAACATCTTTTGTCAACGAGTTTTCTTTGAAAGGGATGAGCGAACCTGAAAAAGTATACAAAGTTGACCAAAGTTACAAAACGCGAATCATCAAAAATCAAGCAATAATTAAAGCAGATTTGAGAGGTTTTATTGCTTATCAAGAATCTAATTCAATCAAAGATGTGGAATATTTGCTCACCAACTTTGATACTTTTGAAAAAACAATTTGCGAAGAATACGGCGGCACAATTCGGAGTATTGTTGGGGATTCGCATTTGTTGACTTTCCCGGAAGCTCACTCAGCCTTAGCGGCAATGGAAAGTCTGTGCGAAAATTGGAAACTTTTTATTAACGCCAATCAAATACCTTGTGGCTTGTCGGTGGGAGTTGCGAAGGGAAATCTATATATATTTAGGTCTTGCACTTACGGAAAAGATATTCACATAGCCGACAGACTGGAAGATTTAAGTAAAATAGTATCTCCGGGAAAAGAAAAAAACTCGGTGATAGTTTCCGATCACATAAAACGCGAAGTCAGCGGGTCGAAGTGGGAATATAAGCTGATCAAAATCGATAAAAATGCGATTTTAGATAATCTTTTAGATTACAGTCAGTTTGACTTTTTTCAAGAAAACGATGTTTACCGATGTTTGGTAGTATGAACTTGGGCAATAGTGAAATTGAGACTGTAGAATATCTGAGAACGCCGGTTGCTATTCGCCAAAAGTGCGATCGGCTTTTTGATTTAGCCCGCCAGGACAAACTTCGCTACTTCCGCGTCGATTTATCCCAACTCGACAAAGCAGCAAATTATGTAATTGACACAACGCGCCAACAATATCCCGATTTTAACATTCCCTTTCACAGTCGCTGGCGACATTTTGAAGCTGGCAACTTGTCGCGACTCGCCGAATTGAATGCAGCTTTAGCAGAATTTGCACTCATAGAGCAAGCTAAGATAAAATTTGATTTAGCAATTATTAGCGTTTTGCTCGATGCCGGTGCTGGTGCAGATTGGCAGTATTGTGAACCAGAAACCGGGCAGGTTTACCGCCGTTCTGAAGGGTTAGCAATAGCCAGCTTGCGGATGTTTTGTCAAGGTGTTTTTTCCAGCAATCCCGATTTTCCTTGGCAAGCTGATTCTCAGGGACTTTCTCAATTAAAACTAGAAACCTTAGCTGCTGGATTTCAGGTAAGTCGAGACAATCCCCTAGTTGGTTTAACAGGCAGATTAGAATTATTGCAGCGTTTGGGAAATGCGATTGGCCAGCATCCATTATTATTTGGCAGCGAAAACCCGCGTCCCGGCAATTTAGCAAAATACTTGCTCGACAGTCGGGTTTCGGGAGGCAAAACTGTGAAGGCTGCGATCGTGTTGAGCGCTGTTTTGACAGGTTTTGGGGAAATTTGGCCGGGAAGATATGCAATTGGTGGAGTTAATTTAGGCGATGTTTGGCGGCATCGGGCATTACAAGGAGAAAATCTGGGAGATGAATTCGTGCCGTTTCACAAACTATCGCAGTGGTTGACTTATTCGCTGTTGGAACCGCTGCAAGAACTTGGTTTAGAAGTCGCCGGATTGGATGAGTTAACGGGATTGCCGGAGTACCGCAACGGCGGTTTTTGTTTGGATATCGGGCTGCTGCAGGCAAAAGATTCGGCTATTTTTGAGCAGAGTTACTTGCCTGGTTCGGAAGTTATAGTAGAATGGCGATCGCTCACTGTGAATCTTTTAGATAAAATTGCCGCAGCTATTCGAGAAAAGCTGCATTTGAGTGCGGAACAATTGCCGCTGGTGAAGATTTTGCAAGGAGGAACTTGGGCGGCGGGGCGGAAGATTGCCGCCGAATTGAGGGCTGGTGGAGTGCCGCCAATTCAGATTGAAAGTGACGGGACTGTGTTTTAGAGGGAAGAAGGAAGAGAGAAGAGGGAAGAAGCAAGAGGGAAGAAGCAAGAAGGAAGAGGGAAAATTATCCCCTCTTCCAACTTAAAATTCCCAATTCAAACCTGAAAACAATACCTCACACTACACTCCTAACAAGCTGCTTAGCGGCAAGTGCGATATTTGACGTGATAAACTAAACCGCGATGAGCCAAATCGAAGGAGTCAACGGTGGCCATGCCGGCACCGCGGGCTGTCATCGCAGCATTTACTCGCATATTTACACTGTCGCCGCAGCGAGACCAAACATTAGCTAAAGTACCTAACTTATCTCGAACATTGTAGTTAGTTTCGCCGCTGAGATTCCGATTAAAAACTGGGCCGCGCGCTCCAGCGAAAAAGTATTCTGCTCGCAGGTTGCCTGTGGTTCTAGGAGCCACGTAGCCGCGATAATCAGCATCGTAGATAGAAATTTGGTAGCCTTGGGGTACTTTGATGGGAATGCTCAGATTGCAGCTTTTCCGGCTTTCTGTTGAGACATTTCCTTGGGCTGCAAATTTATCAAATAGGATGGTGAGTTCTTGACCGTCGGGGCTGACGCTGACGCTGGCGGAGCGATCTGGGCAACCGCTACCGCCGTAGCTTGCACCTAAAATTTTAACGGCAGGATTAGCCAATGCGGGGCTGATAGAAGCTGTCATTAATGCCGTAGCTAGCAATAGTTTTACAAACTTCATGGATGTTCTCCTTAATAAGTTCAGTTGTGTGTTAGGAGCACCCTAAAAAAATGGAACTGAATTTAGGTAATGTGTTTTAAACTTGGATATTGCCGGCTTCATGTTGCAAGATGAAAAGCCAGTCAAGCCAAGCTTATAACCTCATGGGCAGTTCCTATTCAGGTTTTTTCGATTAGTGAATTAATCGAAAAAATAGGTTTTATGTTGATACTTCTTAAGATTCATATCGGTTGGTAAAAGTTCCGGAAGGTTTCGGTGCAAAACTCCGGATCTGTGTTATTGGGCTTGGATGGAGCGCGAGACAGCGAAACCAGTGGGGAGGCTTTTGGGCCCGGATCTGCGTTATTAGGAAGAGTGCGGGAAGAAGAGGAAACGAGAGAATGACATATTTGTGTATTTTCAAACCTCGCATACTTAGTGTCGCGCTGGGCGGATGAAAGGCAATTGTCGGAGGGAATTTTATTCGCGGGATATTGGTGTTTTCAATAGGGGTTTGATATAAGTAGTCCCGGACGCAGGGGCGGCAGAAACCGGTTTTTTTTTGCGTCAAGAATGCCTCGATGGCTGATAAGTTAGAATAAAGCCAATTAATTATTCAAAAAAATGAGTGCTAAAGTTACTGTCATCGACCATCCTTTGATACAGCACAAGTTAACTCTAATGCGGCAAACTCAAACGAGCACGGCGAAATTTCGCCAATTGCTGAAAGAGATTGGAATGCTGCTCGCCTATGAAGTGACGCGAGATTTGCCGCTAAAATACGAACTAATAGAAACGCCGATCGCCAAAATGAATGCACCGGTGCTGGCTGCAGAAAAGAAAATTGTTATTATTTCGATTATGCGCGCGGGTCAGGGACTGTTAGATAGTATTTTAGAGCTGATTCCGTCTGCGAGGGTAGGACATATTGGTTTGTACCGCGATCCGACAACTCGCATGGCGATCGAATATTATTTCAAAGTTCCCCAGGATATTGAACAGCGAGATGTTTTAATTGTTGATCCGATGCTGGCTACTGGTAATTCAGCAGTGGCGGCAGTGGATAGGCTGAAAGAAGTTAATCCGAAGTCTATTAAATTTTTGTGTTTGCTGGCGGCACCGGAGGGAGTGGGGCACTTTCACGAACAACATCCTGACGTGCAGATTTATACGGCGGCAGTTGACGAGTGTTTGGACGAGCATGGCTATATTGTACCCGGACTGGGAGATGCGGGCGATCGACTTTACGGCACTATGTGAATTCAATAAAATTGTTTTCTGCTGTATATGTCAATACATTCATTTAAAAAAAAGTTTACTAACATAACTATTGGTTTGATAGTGCCATACAATGTAAATTGTAAGATTTTAATGTCAGGAAAAGCCTATATATAGCAAGGGTTGTAGGATTTTTTTTACATTAAATTCCTAAATCGCATTATCTCAATGTATTTACTGCATCTTATGGGGAAAATCTCTGCCTTTAGTGTAATTAATCGCAAACGGTTAGTTCATAAAATAGATGTATGATCCTAACCGTTTGCGATCGACTACTAACAATTCTTGGACGAGGAAAAAAGAATGGAGACTACAGCACAGAAAGAAGCCCCAACTCACTCTGTTGAGGAAGTGAAAATTCAGAATATCAACAGTTTGGAGTTTGAGCTTTGGGCTAAGGCCGTGAAACGGCAGATGATTGCAGCACTCTCTAAAAAGGGCGCGATTTGACATCTCTGGGTTTTTTGTGCGCCAGTGGTGTTAATTAGATTAACAAAATTTTTGTGTGCATTCTTGTCCGAGAGCGATAAGTGGGGAGGGGAAGAGTTTTGAGATTGCGCTGCTTTCGGAGTTACCGGAGGCGCAAAAGAAAGAATTTTCCTTTTTCCTAGTTTTGGACGTACAGATGGAAGGAAGCCGGGTTTTTTTACGAAAATACTTCTGTTGCAATCGGCAGAAATGGTAAAAAAACCCGGTTTCTTTGTGTCATATCGATTCCGGTTGCACTCCTCATGATGGTTGACTGTTGACTGTTAACTGTTGACTGTGAGTCAAAAAACTGAAAATTGCGTTGATATTTGTTGGCAGCTTCATTCGACTTTACGCCCGACGATGAAGCGCGGATTTGATCTCATTCCGGCGCAGCCGGATTTGATATCAAGAGTGCCTCCGGGACTGTTCTATATGCCGAAGGCTTTCTGCCAGATTACGATCGCTTGTCAACCGCCGCCAGCAAGCGCAGACTTCCATCTTGAACCTGCACTGCTTTCACCGTTCCCACAGCAACTCTTTGTTGACCGTTAGCCATCGCTACCTCAATCTTAATCTTGGGGTCAGCCTGCAATCCCAGCCGCCCCCACAGCCACTTGACTTGAGTAGCAGGAAAAGAGCGCACTTCTACATCTGAAAAAGGCGAATTAACCCAGCGGCTACCGTCGTAAAAACTCGCTACCTGCACCTGATACCAAACTTGTTCTCCCGCCAATTTTAACTCATTGTTCGGTTCTGGTTCCAGCCACTCAGCGGGATTGACACTGTTAATTAAAGTAGCAGAACCCATAATTTGACTTTTGTGGTCTTCTAGATTTTCAGCCTGAGAAACTGCTTCCTCAAGTTTGTTGACCAAATTCCGAATTCGACTTCTGGTTTCGCTGTCAGTATCTGATTGCTGGTCGAGCCAATTCATCGCCTCGCGAGTTCCGTCTTGAGAAGCTACAATCAGGGCGCCCCAAGCCTTGACATCGGCGTCAGCGGCATTCACTCTCAAGGCGGCGTCGATGCGGTTCCAGATCCGCCCGCCGTCATTTTTGAGGGTTGTGGCTATTTCGTGACTGTTACTCGGATCGGCTTCAAATACTTGCAAAGCTTCAGTCCAGCGGCCGTCGATCAATTCTGCGAGAACTTGTTGACCGGGACTGGCCCAAGATGCGATCGCCTGAGCCCGAGTAATTTTAGCGTGAAATTCGATCGTTTCTAGCTGAGCTTGCGCGACTGCTGGCCAATTTTTGCCAGCTTTCCCCTTCGCCACACGCATAACATTTAATGCTGGAGACCACAGCCCGCTTTTCGCGAGTCGCAGCCCATTTTTGTAAGTCTCGTCATTGAAAGCAATTTCTTCTAAAGAAATCGCCGTTAACTGAACGGGGTTCGGCAAAAATTTGCGCGGGCCAATTTGATAAAGGGTAAATTGTGGCTCTAAACCAACTGTTTGGTCGATCGCCAACTGGGGGTTTTCGCCCTTAACAATTTGCTGCCAATTCGGCGGTTGTCCGGCCGCACTCGCCCACTCCAACAGCGGCATTAAATGATTTTGGCTGGGGTTGTAGCGAACGACTTGTCCGTAGGGAATTTTCCTGTCGCCCCGCATTAGTTTACCGCTAACATTAAACCAAATGCCTGATGCGGGGGGCTTTCCGTCAAAGCGGCGCAGTTCTGTTAGGGGTAACGACTGATTCGAGGCTTGATTGTCAGATGTAGAGTCAGCTAAAGAAGCAATGACAAAAGATTCCGCAGGGCCTTCTACATTCACAGAACTTGCTAACTGAAAATACTGCTCTTTATCGGAACTGCGATCGGGAAGTTGCACTCGCTTGTACACCCGAAGTTCGACAATTTGACGGCAAGGATTTTTGCAAACAGTAGAAGCCTTAACAGTTCTTTCTACCATCACCGGCAATAGCAAATCGGAAATAGAATTATCGCGGGATTGATCGACGGGAAGCGGCAGGGGTTCTCCGGTTACGAATCCCAATTTGCGGACGCTGGCTTTGATTTGATCGAGAGTTTGGATCGAATCTCTGCTACCTGTAGGCAGGCGCGACCATTCCGGCACAAACTGAGAGATCAACCTGTTGCCATTGGGATCGACAATTAGCTGATAACTCAGCCAAGCGCCGCCTCCCATCAAAGCTGTACAGCCACCCAAGATGCTGAGGGCTGTCAAATTAGCTATCAGTCTTTTCCAGGGATATCTGGCGCGAGTTCGGGGAGTAGGTATTGGAAGCTGGGACTCTTGAAGATTTTTGGGGCGTCGGGTTTGGCGCCGCCGTCTTGTCGGAGGAGGAGCAACTTGGCGAGTTTCTGGGGGTTTGGCTCGATTTTTTGAGGGGTTAATTTTGTGTTCCATCATGCCATTTTAGAATTTAGATTTTAGAATTTAGAGTTTAAAATTGCAATAGCCGATCGTACTGCCGACCTATGATATCCCAAGTGTATTGGCTTTCCACGAGCGATCGAGCCCTGACAGAGAGCTCCTGTCTTAGCTGCTGATTTTCAAACAAACTGGCGATCGCCTCAACATACTCCTGAACTTTGTTCGCCCGCAAGGCCCTTATCAGTTGTGGGCCGCCATCGACGGCTAAACCCTCCAAACCTCGATCGCTAGCAACCACGGGAGTTCCCGCAGCCATCGCCTCCAAAGTTTTATTTTTAATCCCAAAACCAATCCGCATCGGCACCACACAAACAGCAGCTTGATGCAAATATTCTGCCACCCTTTGCACCCGGCCTACTACTTGAATTCCGGGAAGTTTCCCCAATGCGAGCACTTCCGGGACTGGCGAAGCCCCTACTAAGGTGAGGGTAGCATCGGGATAGCGCTGCTGCAAAGGCGGCAGTATTTGCAAACTCAGAAACCGCGCCGCGTCAATATTGGGCAAATTATTCATTGCGCCTGCAAAAATTAAGGTGTGTCCTCCCGGATCGATCGATCGGTAGGGAAATTCGGTCAAATCCACGCCGTTAGGAATTACATCAATGGGAGGTACAAAAAAATCTTGTTTTCCTCGCACTTGTACCCGAGGCGACAGCAATTCTAGGAGTTGCTCTCTGTCTGTGGATGTTGTCGCAACAATGCGGGAGAATTTGGAACAATAGCGTTTTTCGTAGCGGGCGAGTAGCGGTAAATTTAGTCGATCGCGCAGGGGTTTTTCCGAGGTGCCGGTTGCTAACATTTCCCTGCAAGTTCCCCAAACGGAACTGTGAATGTTTGCCACTGTCAGCAGTTTTTGCCGCCATTCTGGACGCACGTAAATCTCGTTAACGCTGTGCTCGCAGGTGACAGCATCGCATTTGCCTGCTGTTACCAATTCGTCTGCCCAATTCTGCATTGCTTGGGAGTAGCTTGAGAGTACGTTCGGAGGCGTCCCGGACAACAAAAATCGACCGAATCTGTGGAATTTTCCTATTATTTCAGAGAACCCCCCCTCAGTCCCCCCCTTGTTAAGGGGGGCTGTTTCATTATCCGTAGGGGCCGTGCCCCCGTGCCGGCCCTCTTGGTCGGATCTGCCGATCGAATCGTCTAGGTCGGGGGTAGGCACGGGGGCACTACCCCTACAAAATTCATGTTTTTGGTGAGAATGAAACAGCCATGCCTGGTTAAGGGGGGGAGGCAAAAAATCCCCATCGGGTTCTGGATCGAGTCTTAGCCCCCCCTTAATAAGGGGGGGTTGGGGGGGTAATCGCGGGTTGGGAAAAACTGCTAATTCTGTGACTTGCTGGCGCAATGTGTCGATTTGTGCATCGGTGACATCGGGCGATCGTACAGTGCCGAGAATTACATGATGTCGCCGGCTCAAGTATTGTAATAAATTAAACGTCCTTACCTGAGTTCCTCCGCGGCTTGGCGGATAGGGAAAAGTCGAGGAAAGCATCAAAATCTTCATGGGATGTGGAATAAATAAAGTTGCCGCTTGCGCGATAAAATTGATTGATTAAATCTTTTTAACAATCTTCGCATTTATGGACGAATTATCTCTTAAGGCGCTGCTCGAAGACTTGAAAAAGCCCGACCAAAGCGTGCGCGATCGGGCAACTACAGAACTCTGGCACACTTGGTTTAACCAGAAAGGTGACTATGGGATGCAAATTCTCAGGCGATCGCAAGTTTCGTTAGATGCAGGCGATGTTCACCACGCTTTGGATTTGCTGACGAATCTGATTGCGGAAGCGCCGGATTTTGCTGAAGCTTGGAACCGACGCGCCGTACTTCACTATACCCAAGGAAATTATAAAAAGTCGATCCACGACTGCGAAATCGTCCTCAAACTGAACCCGGTGCATTTTGGGGCGTTGCACGGTCTGGGTTTGTGCTACGCTGCCTTGGGAGAATACCTAAATGCTATTCAAGCTTTTCGCCGCGCTTTGGAAATTCAACCGTTTGCTTTGGTGAATCAAAAGTTAATTCTCGAATGTACGGCTCGTTTGAGTTAAAATACATAGGGCATTGGGCATTGGGCATTGGGCATTGGTGGTTCTTTTCTCTGGACTGAATTGCAAAATTCTTCGACGATTTCTAATCTAAAATAGTATAAATTTGTGCCGAAAATTAGCGTTTGCATTCCTACTTGCAATCGAGTGCATCTACTGGCTTGTGCGATCGCCAGCGTCTTAGCTCAAACTTATACAGATTTTGAATTAATTATCTGTGATGACGGTTCTACTGACAGCACTCCACTATTGATGTCGGAATTTGTCGATCGCGGGATTCGCTACATTCGCCACCCACAGAATATCGGCAAGAGTAATAATATGCGATCGGGCTTTGCGGCGGCAAGGGGCGAATATTTTATCAAGTTTGACGATGACGATCGCCTGAGCGCGCAATTTTTAGAGCGGACATCTGCTATTTTAGATAAAGACTCCAGCATTGATTTTGTCAGTACCGATCACTGGGTGATCGACATGAACAATTATATTGATGAAAACCAGACGAAACTGAATTCGCAGCGGTGGGGCCGCACCGAGTTATCGGCTGGAATTATTGAAGATTTGCTATCTGCTGTTTTTCTCAGACAAAGTTTGCAAATAGGGGCGACTCTGTTTCGGCGCCGCGCCCTGGAAGAAGTTGGATTTCTGCGGCCGAATTTGCAAAATTGCGAAGATAACGATTTGTTTGTGAGACTTGCGATTGCTGGCAAAAAGTGCTATTACTTGCCGGAGCTGTTGATGGAGTATCGAGTTCATGCAGGACAGCAAGGAGTCGATCGGGCAATTCCGTATTTAAGCGATAAATTGCGCTATTTGACGGGCTACGAGTTTGAGTCGGAGAAGTTGGAAACAGTCAGGCTCAAAAGGATTGCAGAAACTCAATTAGCGCTAGGTTTGCGACTGATTGAAGTGGGTGAAACTCAAAAAGGGCGCCTGATGGTGCGAGCTGGAAAGTCTGTTTCTGAGGCGAAAATGTGGGCGGGTTTGGGATTGTCGCTGCTGCCCGTCGAGTTGCGTCCAAGGGCGTTTGAGTTCGTGCGGGAGTTGTTGAAACGGGAGTTGTAAAGGCGTAGGATTTCCACAGAATAACCGGCCGTTTCAACCGCCAAGTCTGATTACTTTCACAATACTCCTGACTCTAATTGGTCTAGATAGATAAACTCAGGAGCTTTAACTCCCGCTTCTTCTCTAATTTTAACCAGTCTAGGCGAGTCAAAAAACGCCCTAGCATCTGCGATTGATGTCCACGCGGAGAAATGAACAATTTTGTTGGGTTCATTTTCATACTTCAAGACTTGATACGAACGCTCGCCCGCTTCTTTTCGGATGCTTTCAGCACGATCAAATACCTTTTTCCAAGCTTCATATTTTTCTACTTCATGAATAATTAAGACATACTGCATAGTAATCAGCTTCTCTGATAATTTCAAAACTTCAATGGTTCGGTTTACTCCTCCTCTCCCTCAGCATTTTCCTCTTTAAATCCCAACCACAAAAGTATTACCTGTTCTACTTCGAGCATTTTCTCGGATGTCAGACTTCCCAATTTGCGTAGAAGCTTTGCATGAGGAATTGTAATCATATTTTGTACGTCAAATACTCCTTCTCGGAGGAACTTATTTTTGACTTTCGCCTCAAATCTTGAACCGCTTAGACTTGTTGTATGTGGCACTAGGGATCGCGAATTAAATAACTTACAATTTTAATTGTTATTGTGGGATGGGCGTCCCGCCCGTCCTTTTTGGACGGGCGGGACGCCCATCCCACAATCTTGTGGAAGTTATTTAATTCTCATTCCTAGAGTCGCTAATGCCCGGTCTTGATTTAGAGCAGGAATACTCACGACCAAACATGGTCTAACTTTCGCAGTATAACCTAGATCGACTAACCAGATTTCACCACGCTCTGGACTATTCATATACGGATTCTTCCTCATCTAGCTCTAGAAAAAGTCCCTCAGCATTGAGAACTAAATCGTCATCAGATAGGGGCGGGAAGTCTAAATAAACAGTCCGTTTCAAAATTTCCAATACCAAATCTAACCGCTCTGAGTCTGTTAATCGCTCAAAGGTATTCAAAAGTTCTTCTACTAAAATAGTCATAGCTTTTTCCCTAGACTTGCTTATAGCATAGCACAGGTTTTAAGTAGACCAACCTCAAAAAACATAACAGCCAGCTCCCCGCAGCACTTTAAGGCTGCGGGGTTCTAACATCGATCGCGCTTTCCACTAAAGTAGTAAACAGTGCCCGATCTAAGTTTTTCCTAAATATCGTGTCTATATTTTCTGAAGTTCCGACTGTGTGGCTGCAAATTTCCCTCGTGGGAGTCTGGCTGGGCTTGATTTTACTGGTAGCTGAAGGGTTAAATCGCTTTACTTCTGTCGATCCTGAAGTATCGCGGAAGGTGGTGCACATGGGTAGTGGAAATGTGATTTTGCTGGCGTGGTGGCTGGAAATACCCGGTTGGGTGGGGATTTCGGCGGGGGTTTTAGCAGGCGCGATCGCCCTAATTTCTTACCAAGTTCCGATTTTGCCCAGTCTTAACAGTATCAACCGCAAGAGTTTGGGGACTTTTTTCTATGCTGTTAGTATCAGCGTTCTCGTGGCTTGGTTTTGGCCGCTGCAACATCAGGAGTACGCTGCTTTGGGCATTTTAGTCATGACTTGGGGCGACGGATTGGCTGCTGTCATCGGCCAGAAATACGGCAAACATATTTATCGAGTTGGGGGAATTCAGAAGAGTTGGGAAGGTTCTGCAACTATGTATTTGGTGAGTTTTGCTGTTAGCAGTTTGATTTTGCTGGCGGTTCAAGGCAATATTTGGCAAACTTGGGCTGTGTCTGCTGTTGTAGCTTTAGTTGCTGCTACTTTGGAGTCGGTTTCCAAGCTGGGAATTGACAATCTCACTGTACCGATCGGCAGTGGGGCGATCGCCTTTTTCCTAAATCAATTTTTGATGATTGGTAATGTGTAATCTGAACTTCCCCCCACGGGTGGCGTTGCTGGATACAGCTATGAATAATTCAAGATTCCGCAATTGCTATAAGCCAAGTATGGTGAGTTTTGTAACATCAAGCTAAAAAGTAATTCATACCGTGAATCAACAACACCAATTATCAATTGTCTAAGTCCCGTTAAAGCAGCCGACGTGCTTGTAAAATTTGTTGTTGCCATTGCTCGAAAGCGGGGATTTTTGAGCGATCGTCTGTTGGAAACATCGCCCTTATTTGCTCCATCAGCTCGATCGCCAGCGGTACGCCAAGCTGCAATTGTTCCAAGACATCCCGCTGAGCAAAAACGCTTTCCGGTGTTCCTTCTAAAATCAATTTTCCTCGATCCATTACAAACACCCAATCAGCCCAGCGGTAGATGAAATCGAGGTCGTGACTTGCTAAAAGAATAGTGGTTCCGGCGCCGTGAATTTGTTGAAGTAAACCGATCAGTTGTCGGGTGTGACGCGGATCGA
Organism: Microcoleus sp. B7-D4; assembly: GCF_036705125.1. Lineage (NCBI taxonomy): Bacteria > Bacillati > Cyanobacteriota > Cyanophyceae > Oscillatoriales > Microcoleaceae > Microcoleus > Microcoleus sp. B7-D4. Next base: position 51,542 of record NZ_JAUBTT010000031.1, on the reverse strand, counting down.
GATAGGCGGTAGGTTCATCTAGCAGGAGTAGTTTGGGCTTGAGAATCATGATATCGGCGATGGAAACCCGCTTTTTCTGGCCCAAACTGAGATTGTGAATTGGTTCGCGGGCGAGTTCGCTTAGATCGAATTGCTCGATCGCCTGCTGTACCTGTTGAGCAATTTCGGATTCTCTCAAGCCTAAATTGTACAATCCATAGGAAATATCTTCTTCTACCGTCGAAGCTACTAATTGATGTTCGGGATTTTGAAAGACAAGTCCGATTTGTTGGCGCAGTTGCATCAAAGATTTGCGATCGTAGCGAAAGGGTTTACCTTGCCAGCTAATGATTCCCTGTTGCGGTTGATATAAGCCATTTGCTAACAGAAAAAAGGTAGTTTTGCCACAGCCATTTTGACCGATAAGCCCGCAGCGTTTCCCAGCGGGGACTTTGAGATTTAAACCCTGAATTGCCACTCGCGAACCGCAGGGATAGGAGTAGGAAGTGCCAGCGAATTCTAGAATTGGGCATTGGGCATTGGGCATTGGGCATTGGGCATTGGGCATTGGTTATTGGTTATTGGTTATTTGTTATTGGTTATATCAATTCCGGTTGCACTTTTTATGATATGTCGGACACGGGAGTGCCGTTTCCCTACCGGGATTAATTGTAGGGACATAGCACTGCCGTGTCCTGACTGTGGGTAACATTAATTCCGATGCTACCGGATTTGATATTATTGGTTATTTGTTAGATCGTATCCGGTGGATTACCATAATAAAATTGGTTCGTAGTAAGGACTTTAGTCCTGATTAAGAAAGGATTCTTCATCCTCACTACAAACTTATGAGGGTTAGTTTGTATCAGCGTTTATCTGGTTCTAGTAGCTGCCAAAGTTGCATTTCATAACAGAGATGTTGCTCAAAAAGTTGGCCCGCCTCCAATCCTTCAACCACCAGCTTCTTGAACCAGCGACGAAATATCCAGCGCAGGAATTTGTGGACGGGGGGAACTGCGATCGCAATCAAATCTGCAACATAGATCATCGTATTCAGTCCATATCGGCGGAAAGTATCGACATACAAATCGATTGTTGGCAAAATATGGGCGGAAATATCCTCAGTTTTTACTAAAGTGAATCCAGCTTGCTTTAATGCTGCATGAAGTTCCGTAACAACATGACAATTAGAGAACATTCCCTCTTTATAATTAGCATCAGATCGCAGCATATCAGCCAGCAAAACATAACCGCCGGGATTGAGGATTTTGGCGGCACCGTTAGCAATATCAACAGCCGACATATACTGGCTACTTTCGCTAAAGAGAATAAGATCGTAGAAATGGGTTGCTTTGAAGTCTTCAAACCTCGTGAGGTGGAAGATTGCCCGATCGCCCGTACACTTAAGAAAGCGCTGTTGTTGGAACGGATCGGGTGCGAGCCCTTCGACTGCAAAACCTCGATCGAGCAAATAAGCCGCATTTCCGCCAATCCCGCAACCCACATCGAGTATCGTATGAGTGCCTTTGGGGATTGCATCTAACAGTTTTACAGTATAAGCTTGCTGAGCGAGGCGCAATCGTGCGATCGTTAGTTCGTCAGCGGGTACAGGTAGGGTTTCCCAATAGCCGTAGTGAAGGTAGGGCGAATCTGTCAGGCCCAAATAGTAATTAAGGGCTGCATTTTGGTAGCGAGTTACCTTGGAAATTTCGATGGATTTTGGCTGCGGCATTCGGAAAATTTAGTAAGTTTTAGGATTTCGGGCAGAGTTGAAATTCTTCCCAGCGCTTGCATACTTGTTCATAGCACTCCACAGGAGAAATTGCCAACTTTTGCAACAAATTGATATCAATCTGACCGTTGGCGATCGACAAAAATATAATTGCTTCCTTGGGTTCGTAGCTATCAATGATAGAGAGCAGATTGGAAACAGTGTTTTCCTCTAGTTCTAGTTGTTGCAAATAAACGGTTGCCTCCAAGTCGGAAATAAATTGCAGATCGTACTTGATAGTATCTACGCTCCAATTCACAGAACCGTTAATGGGAGTATTGATTTTGCACGCAACCAAGCCTCGTCCTCGATTCAAAAAGCCATTCCAAGCAGTATGTCCGATCGGCAAAATATTCTGGTGAATAAACAAGTTTTGCCAGTAGCCAAAACTACCCTGCCAAACACTATCTTCGATTCGCATTTCTTTTCCATTAAAATAAGATACGCTTCCGAACCCAGAGCGAATTATATCAGCGTTCATCTGTGTTTATCTGCTGATATCTGCGGTTAAAAAAACCCAATCCCATAATAAAAAAAATAATAAACTCACCATCATCCATACCTCGCAGATGAAAAACATGATTGTAAACAAATCGGCGGGCATCCTGACTCAGAGATGCAATGATCTCATTACAGTTGCGGGACAGCGCCGGATTCGCACCGAACTTTCCCCCTTACGTCTGATGGCTGTTCTCCATCAGAGCCGATCGATATACGGGGATATTACCACTATTTGGGAGATTTGACAAAAAAGCGTCCGCCTATTCACCAAACTCAATATTTTCATACAAATCTGCAAGCGAAATTTCCACAGCAACAGATGTTAAACTCAGCCGATCGCCCATACAGCTATATTCCGAAAAAATCCACTTATTCGCATCAGTTTTAGAATATTGCTCCACCTGTAGCCGATATTGGTCGATTAATAAATACTCCTGAAAACTAGGAATACTGCGATAGGCAGCAAACTTTTCATCGCGGTCATAAGCTTTGGTACCTTTAGACAGCACCTCAGCAATTAGCAGCGGATTGGTAATTGTATCCGTCCGTCCAGATTGCAGCTCGATCGGGCGCGCTACCACCATCACATCCGGGTAAGTATAATTATTAAGCTGCGGAACCCAAAGCCGCTGATCCGAACTAAAAGTCCGATATGGTTTCCCTTTTAACGCCAGTTTCAGCGCAACAACTAAATTAGTGGTAATTTCATTGTGATCCGGTGTGCCGCCAGCCATCAGAACAATCTCCCCATTGATAAATTCATGCCGATCCAGAGAATTGATTTCTAATTCTAGATATTCCTCAGCGGTGTAGGTTTTGGTTTCAACTTGCGCGATCATACACAACGCTCTCCTTTAATCTACTCATTTCATTTTATCTTAAAAATTTGGCTAATTCAACAGAAAAGTAGATTTTAATCATGCTAAGAAACAGGCAAGATGCCTGTTCCACAAAGAGGGAATTTTTTTGTAGGGCGTGAGTTTGGCATCAAGAACAGGCAAGATGCCTGTTCCACAAAGATTGAATTTTCTTGGGGGGAGTAGGGGTTGGGCATCTTTCCCGCCCGTGCGATCGCACTTAACAAACTTACCGCAACGGGACAAAGTTATAGCCAGTGCTTCCTCCTTGTTTAACTTGCACTAAAATCGGCTTACCAGCCCGATCGCCCGTGGGCAAAAACTTCACATCCTCGCTTGATCCTGCTGTCGAAAAACTCGCATTTCTGAGTGCTTGTTGCAATCCTTCCCGCGTATTGCTTTGCCGCAAGCCAGCGATCACAGCTTGAGTCGCGTCAAAACTCGTTGCTGTTCGCCAATTCACAATGCCTCCCCAACGCTGGCGGGCATTTTCTGGGAAACGGCTACCGGGATTAGTTTCAGGATGCCAGGGAACGGGCAAAACAAGCCCGTCAACGTCTTTTTGTCCGTCTTTTAAAGTTTGAAAGGTGTAGAGCGTAGTGCTGCCGTAGAGTGGCAATTTGCCTCGATTGCTGCGAGCCAGAGAAATCGCACGGTCAATGCGATCGATGTGGGGCGCTACCATCAATCCTTGTGCACCTTTGCTGACAGCATCGGCGATCGCACTTTCGGGATTAAAAGAGGGTAACGAAAAGTCGCAAACAGTAGGAACTAATTTGCCTCCAGCAGCAGTAATATCTGCCACAAATTCATCTTTAAATGATATGTTATCCGGTGCTTGGGAGTCATAACAAATGGCAATATTAGTTTTGCCGGCTGTTTTAACTGCATATTCTGCTAATGGAGCAGCCATTAAGCTAATATTGGGTACTGTGCGAAAGATGTAGCTGCCAAATCCTGATAGATTATTGGCAAAGCTCGTCGGTGTCACCATTACCAGTTTTTCTTGCTGATAGATCGGAGCAGCTTCGAGAGATGCGTTGCTAGCATTGTGTCCAATTACTGCCAGTATACTCGAATCTTTTGTCAATGTCCTTGCAACTTCTCTGACCACTTCTGGACTATTGTCATCGTTGACAATTTCTACTTGCAGTTTTGCGCCATTGATGCCACCGCTAGTATTGATTTCATCCTGAGCTTGGGCAACACCCCGGAGGATTTCTTGGGCAACATTGGGGTTGCTACCAATGGGGACGCTGACAGCAATTTTCAAGGAAGAACCATTGCTTGCTGTGGCATTATTCAAATAGATAAGGGTTTCCGGGTCGTTGCGATTTTGTTGCAGCGATTTCTCAAAAGATTCGCCTGCCGCTTGGTAATTTCCCTCAGAAAAAGCTTGAACTCCTGCTTGTTTGTCAGGTGTTGTTTGGGATGTCACCAATATCTGATTTCCTAAACTGATGCGATTGGCGATCGCTCCCGATGCGATCGTTGCCGGTGTAGATGTAGATGTAGGTGTATTTGCAGTTTTCGCTTTCAATAAACCGGGAATAAACTTGTATGCGCCCAACCCAATTAAGCCGAGGGCAACAATAAAAACAATGGGCGGGGGGCTGTTTTTTTTGTTAGTATCTTGATACATGATTTTTTCTCTTTATTTTGATACTGTCATTATTCATTCAATTACTGTTCACGTCAATTCATATAATTCATTAATTAAGTTCATAAAAGTCATATTTGTAATAGCTGTTGCAGGAAGTGCGATCGCCCTGATTCAAATCCGACCCGCTAAACTAACGAGAATACGAGAATTATCAACAATATTTCTGGACGCGCGGGTGCTCAGAAACCGGGTTTTTTGCGAGAATACTTGGTTACAACCCGCAGATTCTGTAAAAACCCGGTTTCTTTGATTGTGATGCGTAACTCCCGTTGATATTAACCACCACCACCACCGCCACCGCCACCACCGCCACCGCCACCACCACCGCCACCACCGCCACCACCACCACTATCGCTGCTAGTGCTAATGACTGAAATTACTTCTTCGTACTCGCGATGGTAAGAGCAGTTTCGACAGTGGTGGGTAACTTGCCGCTTTCCTAAACTGCTAGTAGTTGCAGGAATCAAAACTTGATGAGTCCGTTGGAGCTTGAATGTTTTGCACTCAGGGCAGCGTCGTTGTGCAATGAATATGGCAATTGCTATAATGGGGAAAAACAGGTACCAAGTCATATAAAAAAATTGAGATTGGTTGCCAGTTTGTTGCCAACCAGGTTGAGGTATATTCAAAATCGCCTGGGGAAATGCAATCTGCACTTCTAATTCTTGTTCCGGTGGAATAGGCTGACTTGCAACAAATTCAAATGTTTTAGGATCTACTTGACGCGGAACTGCTGCTGCACCAAAATTCGTAAACGATACAACTTTCCCTGACAAAGCATCTGGTAATTGCACCCTAACTTTTCCCGTATTAATCGGCGCTTTGCGACCTGCCGCAATGGCTTTCCAATAAACTAGAGTCTTCTCACCATCTAGCTGCAATCCACCTACCACGCGATATTTGATGACAAAAGTATGTGAGTCTGGCGGTTTTAATTCATGTTGCCAACGAATCCAAAGTTCATTGTTTTCAATTCCCGTGCTACTCGGAATTATTTGATTATTTTCTTGAACGATGACATCTTTAATTTCATCTACCTTACCTAGAGGAATATAGCGATATCGTTCTGTGTTGTAGTCGGCTGTGAACACATATTTTTGGGTTTCTGTAACTAACATATCTCCGTTAGTCTGAACGTCGATTAGAACGTTAATATTCTCCCAGTAGAACGGTAGTTGTTGGGCGGATGAATGAGTTACTGTTACTAACAATAGGCTTAATGAAGCCATTAACAAAAAAAATAGTTTCTTGAGGATTCGTTTATTTATCATAGGATTTCCACAAGATAAGTGTTGACTACAATTATTCAACACTTATCTTGTGGAGTCAATTCATTAAATTCATTAATTATGTTCATAAAAGTCATATTTTCCGTCCGGTAGTCCGGCAGGGAATGAATTCCCTGCCTCAAAGCTAAAGTCCTCGCTATGAGGACTGATGAGTTCTTGAGTCCTCATAGCGAGGACTTTAGCTATTAGACAGGGGTTTCAACCCCTGGCGGACTCACGGGATGACTAACGGACTTGGCCGGCTGACAGCTTAAGTTGACACCTATGGGCACTGCCGTCTCCTAATTTCTTTTCAACTTTGAAATACCGCACTTAACAAAGTTAAAAACGTACATCCAAACACCGCTTCCAATGTATATCTTCGCGAAGGTTTATAAGGGTAAGAATTCCAAACGCGCAGTTCTCCATTAAAGCCGCGCGACGCTAAACTCAACGAAACTTGACGGTAGTTTTCCAAAGTTCGCTGAAGCAATTGCCCGATTAAAATGCTTAAACTCTGCATTCCCCGCTTCCAAGTGCGATAGCCACAGCGCGAGTTTTGTGCTATCCAAAGTTCATCGGCGATCGCCAATAAGCTAAAAATAAACCGATACATTAGTAATAGCAGTTCTGTGACTAACTCTGGACAGCGTAATTGTCTGAGAATCTGCAAGATTTCTGTAAATGGAACCGTCAAGAGGATGAAGTACATACAGCTTGTCGATGCGAAGGCGCGGGCAAATAGCAAGCTCACTTGGTATATCCCCGTGCGGCTCACATACAGATAAAAAGTGCCGATGCTAATCCCCCAACCTTGCCAAATATCCCACTGAATTTCCTGGATACGATCGCCCGCAACCGCACCCATCGCCAAAGCAGGCAAACTTGTCAGCAAAAACATCAACGGTAGCGACAACAACCGCAAATACAGTTTCCCCGGAATACCCGCATAGACGACGATCCAGACGGCCAACCACAGGCCGATCGACAATTGGACGATCGCCCCAGAAACTAGAGACAGAATTAAAAGGGCGATCGCAAAGGATAACTTGTGGATTGGCGGCAACCCCCGCAAGCGATTGGTATAAGCCAGACTATCAATCTGATGGTTCATTCCGACGATTTATGATCAGACTGCTGCCGAGATTGCGATCGGCCTTTATACAACCCAATGACGTACCCAACTACGCCAGCCCCCATCGCCGCTTGAGACGCAAACAATAGACTGGAAATTTCGCTGCTAGCCGGCTCAAACAAGTGATTGAACCAAGGTTTATAACCCGGTTGAATTTCAGTAATTGCTTTCTTAGCTTGGTCATCGGCACCGCCATATTCACCCCGCACAAAAACGAGAGGAAACGCTGCCAGAACAATCACAGCGCCAGCCAACAGCCAATTTTGTCGCGAAGTAGATTGGTGATTTTTTGTAGTTTTTTGACTCACGGCTTATGACTCCTGTCTCAATAATTTCAAAGTTTCCAACTCCGGCTTCCCGTAAGAATGCAGCCAATTCCAAACCAATAGAGTCAGCAATCCTTCACTAATAGCTAGGGGTACTTGAGTGATAGCAAAGATGCCAGCAAACTTGAGAAACGAAGCCATAAAACCGCCACTTGCTGCCGGAAAAGCTAATGCTAATTGAATCGAAGTCGTTACATAAGTCAGCAAATCTGCCAAAGCCGCCGCACAAAAAATTGCCGCCCGCTGGCTACCCGTTCGCAACAGCAATTGATAGATAAAATAGGCAGCGAAAGGCCCGACAATCGCCATCGAAAACATATTCGCTCCCAGCGTTGTCAAGCCACCATGCGCTAACAGTAACGTTTGAAACAACAAAACTAAAGCCCCCAGTACCGCCATCACCGAAGGGCCGAACAATATTGCGCCCAAACCTGTACCCGTCGGGTGAGAACAACTGCCCGTTACCGAGGGAATTTTTAAAGCAGAAAGCACAAAAGTAAACGCACCCGCTAAAGCAAGCAATAGTTTAAGTTCCGGGTGTTCTTTTGTAATGCGAGTAATCGATCGCAAACCTACTGCAAAAAAAGGCAACGCCACCATCCACCAAAATGCAGCCCATTGCACCGGCAAAAAACCTTCCGAAATGTGCATAGCTGCGGCGGGCGTTGCCGAACCCAGGACAATATAACAACTCAAGCCAGCCATCAATCCCAAGCTGACCAATTTCCGATTTCTGGTCTTCACGCTGAACCTCGCAGATGAGACTATTTGACACTCCGGGCGCCTTCAGGCGCGAGGATTCTTGGATAAATCAGTCGATTTGCTCCTTGATGCTGCCATCAAAGAGTAGAGATCGTTCTGTCCCCCAGCGTTAATTCCGGTGTGCCCCACCGTATTTAAATTGAAACTAATTCCTGCTTCCTTCAACCCTTTCGCCAAAATGTTTTTTGCGGCGTTATGGTCGCGATCTAACACCGTCCCACAACCACAAATATGGGTTCTCGTTGACAGGGTTTTCTTAACAGCATTGCCACAAGTTGAACAATTTTGTGAGGTGTACTGAGGTGCTACAGAAATTATAGTTTTACCGTACACTTTCCCAAAATATTCCAACCATTGAGCAAACTGTGACCACGCCGCGTCGCTAATTGATTTAGCAAGCTTGTGATTTTTGACCATGTTCATCACCTGAAGGTTTTCGTAAGCCACAAAATCGCTAGATTTTATCGCGCACAACGCCGTCTTTATGGCGAAGTCTTTACGCTGCCTGCTGACCTTCAGGTGTTTTCTTCCTAACTTATTAATCGCTTTTTTCCGATTGCTAGAACCTTTCTTTTTTCGAGTAACTCGTTTTTGCAATCTTTTCAAAGCTTTTTCGCTTTTACGGAGATACCGAGGATTAGGAACCGTTTCGCCATTGCTATCAGTATAGAAATGGTTTAGCCCTACATCTATTCCAATGGCTTTGCCAGTTGGAATAAGTTCCTCTTTGCGTTCAACATTTATGCAAAACTGGGCGAAATATCCGTCGGCACGACGCACAACTCTAATTCGTTTAATCTCGTCGGGCGCGTAGAAATGCAAATCTCGACTACCAATTAACTTAAATTTTCCAGCAGTAAAACCGTCCTTAAATGTCAAGCATCTTTTCTCGGCCGAAAGTGACCAACCCGATTGCTTGTATTCGACAGAACGAGTGTGTTTTTTGTATTGTGGGTAGCCCTTTTTCCCTGGTGTTTTAGCTTTGCAATTAGCAAAGAAACGCTGGATAGCAAAAATGGCACGCTCCGCCGAAGCTTGACGTGCCGTCGAGTTAAGTTTGCCTGCCCATTCAAACTCCTTAGCCATAATGGCACACTGTTTGTACAGGTCAACCAGCTTAACCCCTTGATTCTCTGTCCAGTATCTAAGAGTTTTGTTTCTGACAAATTGAGCCGTCCGAATCATCTCGTCAATGATCCGATATTGCTCTGCTTTGCCTTTCAACTTGAACTCTAGTATTATCATGGCAACAGTCTATTACTTTTACAAAAACTTTTACTTGCAAAATCTGCATATTTAACAATTGTTTACACATTGCCTAAATTAAAGCCGTCCTAGAAGGACAGGGCTTTCGACCCCATTTTTCGGTAAACTAACACATCGGCGGGCATCCTGACTCAGAAAGCGACATGACTCTCATTACAGTTGCGGGACAGCGCCGGACTTGCACCGAACTTTCCCCCTTTCCTCTAACGGCTGCTCCCCATTAGAACCGACTGGTTAGACATAGTTTAGTCGATCGCGTAAATCTCAGCAAATATTTTACAAAAATTACTTCAGATTAACTAAGTCAAAATTACCTATCATCTTCTCTTCTCTTCCTTCGCGTCTTCGCGGTTCGTTCAATAAATACTATTGCCAAACAAATCAAAGGTATAATGTTAGTGAGTTTTGAGGAAAGCCGCCATGTTAGATTACAAATTTCCGAGGCACTGGCCCTCAGCCGATGAACTACCAGACTCAGATGAAACGCCTGTGGATAACGAACTGCAAGAATTAATACCAGGGTTGTTAAAAGCAATATTGCTCATACTTTGGGCAGAACGGATGGACTGGTTTTTTGGCATAGATATGGGTATTTATCATCACCCTGACGAACCGCCCATTGTCCCAGATGCTTTCTTGAGTTTAGGTGTAGAAAGGTTTTATGATGAAGAATTGCGTCCCAGTTACGTGCTGTGGGATGAAAATGTTATGCCTACTTTTGTGCTAGAAGTTGTTTCCCCAACTTATCGCAAGGAATACAGCACAAAATTGGAGACTTATCAAGCTTTAGGCGTACTTTATTACGTCATTTATTCTTCCCGCCGCCGTCGTAAACCTCATTTGGAAGTACACAAGTTAGTCAATGGGAAGTACGAGTTACAGTCAGGACATCCAGTTTGGATGCCTGAAATTGGTTTGGGGATTGGTTGTGAAAGGGGAAGTTATTCTGGGGTGACAAGGGAGTGGTTGTATTGGTATGATGCCGATGGAAAACGTTATCTGACTCCTGAAGAACAGGTGAAAGAATCAGCGCAGCGCGCCCAACAGGAATCGCAGCGCGCCGATCGATTGGCCCAACGTTCCGATCGACTAGCTCAGCGATTGCGGGAGTTGGGGATAGATCCTGATAATCTCACCTGATGGCAATCAAGAGTACCAGACTGACCGACTCTAGACGCTCAGAAAGCGGGTTTTTCAACCGAGAGCGATCGTCCTCAACGGAGGATTTTTGGGAAAAAACCCAGTTGCTGCGTCCAGGAATGTGTGAATATTTATCAAAACAATCAGGAAAGATGGAGCTAGATTTGGGAAAAACAGAGAGTTTGACGGCAAACATTGAAATTTAGCTCGAAAACATGAAAATCAGGAGAGGTTATTAAAAACGTTCCTAACCTGGCAGTGGTCAGTCCGTGTTCTGGATTTGAAGGGTTTGCCTGTTCTGCCCGCAGAATTGTTGAATTCAACGCTGCTGTTGGTCAAGGTGTGGGTATCGCTGCGGTTAATGCCATTCTAAATAACAAAAATATGGCCGATGTATCTAACCGAGAAGTGAGACAAGTTCTCGCCCAAACAGGCCAGTTACCTAAAATTTTTGGAGTTGCAAATAATGGTGATGGAATGCTATTGGCGCAATTTGAGAATCTTGTCAGTTCAGATGCTATTGCGTAATCTCAATTTCAATAAACAATGCAATAGTAGGTTGGGCAGGTGGAACAAACTCAAGCCAAAAGTTTTTAGCAAGAAATGAGTGAAATTGGTATTAATATTATTTCCCATGGAAGGACAACAATCACGTTGGTTTGTAGTGAGGACTTTAATCCTCATAAAATTCTGAGCACTTCCGTCGTCACTACAAACCTATAACGGTGATTTTACCGGAAATTATATAATAGCTCGATCGCCTGCACCGAATTATTTTGCTGCGCCGCACTCATCTGTTAAACAACTTTTCAACTTGAGACTTCGCTTGATTTTTCCAGCTTGGTTTCTCGCACAAACAAGAAAAGCGGGAAAGCACAGGAAAACGAAACCAGGAAACCCAGAAGTATGTACAGCCCTACAAAACTTATATCCCATCGTTTTGACTCAGCGTACATCCAAGTGCTTCCTGCTACAGTTGCGATAAACAAATCTAAACTTACCGATTTCGCAGCAAGATTAGCCGAACTCTCGCTTACAAAGTCGAGCAAGCCAGCATTGCTAAAAAACTGCAAGTTATAGTACCAAGGCAGCACAAGCCCCAGAATTGCTAGGATGAGATAAATGATTCGCTTAACGCTCATAATTACCTTACCTGTTCTTTAATCAACTGTATTAGCCTACTCGTTAACAACCAATCCTTACTTCTTCTGCGGGCAGTTCGGATGAATGCCCCCCTGCAAACAAATGTAAGCAATTTGACTTTTATCTAAATTCTTAGCTTCCGCAAAATCAACTCCTAGGAATCGACCGGATTTACTACCAGTCGGATTTTGAATAAATTGATCCGAAGCTGTTTTCCCCAGAAACACAGCGCCTTTAAAATCCGCTCCCGCTAAATTCGCGCCCCTAAAATCAACCGAACTCACCTCCGCATTCCGAAAATTCGCATCTTGCAACCGAGCATCTTTTAAATTCACGTTAGCGAGTTTAGTCGAAGTCAAATTGGCATTTTGTAAGTTGGCGCCGCTCAAATCAGCACCAGACAAATCAGCACCTTGCCATTCCGATTTAGACAAATTTGTCAAGGACAACTGAGCGCCTTGAGCCTTCACTTTTGCCAAACGCGCACCTGACAAATCCGCTCCTGACAAATTCGCGCTTCCTATATCTGCTCCGGTAAAACTTGCATTTTTTAACAGTGCTTCCTGCAAATTCGCTCCAATTAAAATAGCACTGCTGAAATTAGCTGAATTTAAATTGCCGTTTGACAAATTAGCTTTGTTCATGACAGCGCGCACAAAAGTAGTGCGGTTCATTACAGCACTGTTCAAAGACGCCCCGGTCAAATTTACTCCTTCCAAATTAGCGCCGCTCAAGTCAGAAATCCAATCGTCAAAGGTAGCCGGACGCCTGTCTTCGCCGGTGCCGTAAAAGCGAGCTCCCTGCAAGCTGGCATTGGTTAAATTGGCATTTCTCAACTTAATTCCCGACAAGTCAACTTTGTTTAAAACTAAAGTAAACTGAGACGGGCCGGCAGGACTTTGAGCTAAATCCGTGCGGCTCAGATCCACGCCGTTGAGTTGGCTGCTATACACTGTGAGAATTTTGCCGATCGCCCTTTGTACTGTTCGCTGGCGGGCGGCCGCTAACTCGCGTTCCGGGGCCTTGCCGCCAAACCGCAGGGAATCGAGATCGTTGCTGAGGGCCTGATTCAACCGCTGCAACTCAGGCAAAGCTTTCGGCCCGCTACTGACTAAAGCTTGCTGGATCGCGTCCAGCATGGCGCGGTTGTCTTCTTGAGCTAGCAAATCCGCTAGCAGGGGTACGGCGCGGGAGTCTTCCACGGCCCCCAAAGCCAAAATAGCCGATCGCCTGCCCGATGCCCCGCTAGCCGATGTGGGAGACAATTTGCTAACTAAAGCCACAAATAATTCGTCGTTCCGCTGCCGGGAATCCCGCAAATTTGCTTGACTTTGAGTGTAGATGAGAGTGCCGACAAACAAAGTTAAAATCAATCCCGCGCTGCCGATGATAACTATCACTAAAGTTGTGCCTGGGTGTTGGCGCATCCAATTCCACAAACTGGCATTTGTTTTCAGCCCGCTTTGTGGAGTCACAACCAAAGCCGCAATCTGCGCGTCTTCCTCAGTCCAATCTGGACTCTTGACAGGATTGTCAGACTGTTGATTCGATCGAGCGTTGACGACCAAAGTATTGGCGAGGCGATCGTGTCCAGATTGCCGTTTGTAGCGCCATGCAAAAGCGCCGTCTGCGAGCACTGCCAAGCCGCTCAGCCCCCCTAAAATCAGCAAATCAGGAAACGCACCAGTCAAGCGCCAAATGCCGTAAGCGACGCCCAGAGGCACTCCCCAGCGCCCCAAACTTTCGCGAATTAGCACTTGTCCAAAACCCGGAGGAGTACCCGACGCTGTGACAACTTTGACGCCGAACCAGCGTTTGGGGATAGTTTGACCGGTTCTGGCGAGCAAAAACAGTTGCCACCCCGCTAAAACTGCCGGTGCCAGCAGCGCCCCTGACCAGAATAGATTAGTTAGGGGTGCGACTCTGGGGCTGCGATCGCGCACGGGTATGCCCAAAGTACGGGCGACGGTTTCGGATGCTGCTGCTATGGAGGAATTGAGTGGTACGGTTTGAGATTCCTTGTTGACCAATGCCCCGATACTGAAGGGAACGAGGGCGCTGGCCGCAATTAACGAAATTTCCACGGCCCAAGCGCCGCACCTGCGAACCAGCAGTGGCATTTGCTTGGATTGTGTTTGCCAAGACGGATCGGGTTGATTGAGCCCGCTGGGCGCGGTGGGGTTAGCCATATTTAGAAATTCCTATTATTTGTCGTTAGTATTTGAGGACTGGGGGGAAATTGCCAATTTATACGCTATGTAGATTAGCACTCCCAGAACGGCAAGAGTCATCAGCGCCGAAATTAGCTGTACGATGCTATTGAAGACTGTCAGGATAATTATCGCTCCGACGGCAAAGGCTGCTACCTGTCCCGGTTTAGGGAGTCTTTGAAACTTGTCGAGTAATTGATTGTATAAGGTTCCGACGGCTTGATACCGGTCTGAATTTTGTGTGATGAGTGGCGATCGTTCTACTTTAGCTTTTAGTTCTCCGATCGCTTGCTGCCAATTGAAGTTATTTTGAGGATTCATAAAAAAATTCGGAAGTTAGTTTAGATTAAGGTGTTTGGAACCGCCATTATCCCCTACCGTCAAAGAACTAGAACCAAATGCCATTGTGTGAGGAAACATGAAGATCAATTATCCGGGCGATCGCGGCAAACTGTGGTTTAGCTCGATCGTGACCCTAGCCTTGGCAATGATTTTAGCGGATGCCGGTGCCCTTCGGAGCCAACCGCTACAAATTGCTCCGGGATTTCCCGAACCGCTGGGAGTTTCTGGAGTTTCCGGCGGCCCGAACAATAGCGGCGACTGCGGTTTTGTGTCCCAAGCACCCAACCACGTCATCGAAGTAACGCAGGATTTGCCTTACTGGCGGATTGCAGTACAAACCGCTGGAGCTCCGAGTTTGATGATTCAGGGGCCGAGGGGGCGTTTCTGTGTGCTGCCGGCGAATGCTGCTGCGGGGAATGTAGAATTTTCTGGTTATGGGGACAAGGGGACTTATGTTATTTTTGTGGGCGATCGATCTCAAGCTCAACACCCTTACTCTCTGTCTATTTCTCAGAAGCGAAACTAAAGTTATACCAATACTGAAAAGTCATGCAAGGTCTGAGTGAATTTATCAACAAGGCGATGCAAGAGTGGAAAATACCCGGGCTGGCGATCGCAATCGTTAAAGATAGCCAAATAATTTTTTGTGAAGGCTTTGGAAAGCGAGATGTAGAACAAAATTTAATTGTTACACCGCAAACTCTCTTTGCGATCGGTTCTTGTACGAAACCTTTTACCACAATGGCGATGGGTATTTTGGCAGACCGCGGCAAATTAGACTGGGATCGACCTGTCAGAAATTATCTGCCCACTTTTAAACTTTATGACTTCTATGCAACCGAACGTATGACACCCCGCGACCTCGTGACTCATCGGTCTGGCTTACCCCGTCACGATGCTATGTGGTATAAAAGTCCCTTCACCCGTAAAGAAATATTCGATCGCTTACAATATCTCGAACCCACTCACGAATTGCGTACTGTTTTTCAGTATCAAAGTTTGATGTACATGACCGCTGGCTACTTGGTTGGTGAAATTGCAGAGAGTAGCTGGGAAGAATTTGTGCAACAGGAAATTTTTAATCCTTTAGAAATGAGAGATAGTAATTTCTCTGTAGAGACATCCCAACAAGCTGATGATTTTGCACTTCCTTATCAAGAAAAATCCGACAAAGTTGAGAGATTACCCTTTTGTAATGTCGATGTTAGCGGCCCAGCCGGTTCGATAAATTCCAACGTTGCTGATATGGCTAAGTGGCTTTTACTCCATCTCGATCGGGGTAAGTATGGCGAGAAACAAATTATCTCGCCAAGTAATCTGAGCGAGATGCACGCTCCACAAATCGCGATCGGTCAACCGCTGGAATATAATGAACTTTTTTATTATTTTTATGGTTTGGGATGGGGTATTACCTCTTACCGAGGTCATAATTTAATTCAGCATGGCGGTAATATTGATGGATTTTCTGCACTGACAACTTTGCTGCCTCAAGACAATATTGGTATAGTAGTTCTGACTAATATGGCTCTAAACTCAGTACCAGATACTGTGACTTATTATATATGCGATCGCTGGCTCGGTCTAGACGAAGCTCCTTGGAATCAACGAATGAAGGAAAAATATGCTCAAAGCAAAGAATCTACTGCAAAAGCCAAAGAGCAAATAGCCGTTGACTCTCGTAAAACAGGAACCCAGCCTTCTCATCCTCTAGAAGATTACACAGGTTATTTTGAGCATCCAGCATACGGAATCTTATCAATTGAAATTAATGACGAGCGTTTGACAGCAACTCATAATTCAATTATTTATAAATTAGAACATTACCACTATGACATTTTTGTTGAATCTGAGTTGTGCGATCGACCAGAACTTATATCTTTCTTAACTGATACCAAAGGCAATATTGCTAGCCTTAGCTTTCCCCTAGAACCGACTGTGAAAGAGATTTTATTTACCCGGATGCCTGAGAGTAAATCTCATTAATTCGGGCAGCAGCGTAGAGGCACACCCCGAACAGAGCCCAATTTCTGATTTAATTAACCACCTCAAATGCTGCACACCTCCTCAGCCACAGCGGTCAAGTTTGTAGTGAGGACTTCAGTCCTCAAAGCCTGATTTGTTCTCTAACCCACTTACGAAACAATCTGAGAGTTTGACTTGTACCCGCCGTTTGACTTTGTTCGCAATATTGGGAAATAGCTTCAATAATTGGCAAATTGGGAAATGTTGGACTAATTGCAGATTCAACATATTTCCCATCTTGAAGCACATTAATCTGAAGCTTTTTATTTTCATAGCGCCAGATTTCAGGTACTCCCAAAGCTTCGTAAGCATCGAGTTGAGTTTTGGAAGTTATATCGACTTCAATTGCTAAGTCAGGCGGCGGATCGACAGTTAAGTCGATGCGCTTTTTGCCAATCATTAGAGCGTGATTCTGAATGTAAAAGCAGTTGTCAGGTTCAATTCCTTGTAACATACTTTTTCGTTTAAAAGTCGTCGAACCAAAACATTCTCGATCAATTTCAAGTTCTTCGAGTAATATTTTTACCATATCGCCAATGATTTCCTTATTGAATTCATGTTCTGGTAGTGGCATCCTAATCTCCAAAGTTCCTTGACTGTAAGCTATTCTAGAGCCACGGTGTTCTCCCAACTCTTCTAAAATTGCTTCAAATTCCTGCCAGTTGACATCATGGAACAGCACTCTATGTCCTGGGGGTACACTGATTTGCCTTAATTGCAGCGTTACCATTTCAACCTCCGATTTATTTAAGTTTATGATAACTTGTCTGTATCGGTAATTGGGCATTGTGAAACAGTCAGCTTTGTAGTGAGGACTTCAGTGATCGAAGCCTGATTTGTTCTCTAACCCACTTACGAAACAATCTGAGAGTTTGGCTTGTACCCACTGTTTGGCTTTGTTCGCAATATTGAGAAATAGCTTCAATAATTGGCAAATTGGGAAATGTTGGACTAATTGCAGATTCAACATATTTCCCATCTTCAAGCAAATTAATCATCAGCTTGTTATTTTCGTAACGCCAGATTTCAGGTACTCCCAGATCTTCGTAAGCGTCCAGTTGAGTTTTGGAAGTTAAATCGACTTCAATTGCTAAGTCAGGCGGCGGATCGACAGTTAAGTCGATCCGCTTTTTCCCAATCATTAGAGCATAATTCTGAATGTAAAAACATTCATCAGGCTCAATTCCTTGTAACATACTTTTTCGCTTGAAAGTCGTCGAACCAAATGGTTCAAAGTCGATTTCTAGTTCCTCAAACAGAATTTTCACTAAATAGCCAATAATGATTTTAGCTTTCTCATGTTCTGGTAGTGGCATCCTAATCTCCAAAGTTCCTTGACTGTAAGCTATTCTAGAGCCACGGTGTTCTCCCAACTCTTCTAAAATTGCTTCAAATTCCTGCCAGTTGACATCATGGAACAGCACTCTATGTCCTGGGGGTACACTGATTTGCCTTAATTGCAGCGTTACCATTTCAACCTCCGATTTCTTTAAGTTTATTATAACTGATACAATCTTTTAAGTTGAGGGGTGTACAGCGCCCCCTCAACTTAATTTACTGGTAACTATCGCCCAAAGTCGAGCTGTCTAATCTGCGTTTTTTTGCTGCTTGAAAAGTTCCTTAAACTTGCGCTGCTGCTCGTTGTGATCTACGATCGGAGAGGGATAATGAAGAAGTCGGCGTTCTAAAGGTGAAAGATTTCCTGTTAGCAAAACTTTAGTATCAACGCGGCGCAATTCGGGAACCCAGTGCCGAATATATTCCCCCTCCGGGTCGAATTTCTGAGCTTGACTCGCCGGATTAAATATTCGCAAAGGTTTCGGGTCCATGCCGCTTGATGCACTCCACTGCCAGCCGCCGTTATTAGCAGAAAGGTCGGCATCTATCAATTTTTGCATGAAGTATTTTTCACCCCACTGCCAGTTAATAATTAAATCTTTGGTAAGGAAACTGGCGACTATCATGCGGCAGCGATTGTGCATCCAACCTGTCTGATTTAACTGCCGCATTGCTGCATCGATAATAGGATAGCCTGTTTTGCCTTTACACCAAGCTTGAAAGAGCTTTTCATCGTTCTCCCAAGGAAAGTCTTTGAATGCTTGACGATAGGGGCCGTCTGCTAATTCTGGGAAGTTATACATGGCGTGTTGGTAAAATTCCCGCCACGCTATTTCCTGTTGCCAAGTGCGGATGCTTGTGCACGCTTCTTCGCTGCGGCAAGTGTCCATTACTATCTGGGTAGCTTGCCAAACTGTGCGGATGCCAATTGCACCAAATTTGAGGGCGGCGCTGAGTTGGGATGTGCCGTTAATGGCGGGGAAATTGCGCTGTTCTTGATATTGGTAAATTGCCCGATCGCAAAATTCTTCTAATTTTTTTTGCGCTGCATCTTCTCCGGGTTCTATTACTAATGGGTTTTCCCAAATAAATCCCAAACTCAAGGCTGTTGGCACTGTTTCCATTGCACCTGCTTGGTTGGCGATTGCTTGTTCTTCGGCGGTTAATCCGGTCATTAATTCCAGATAAGTTATCGGCAGTGTCTCTACTGGTTGGGCTTTGGGTTTACTGTTCCATTTTTTCCAAAATGGTGTATAAACTGTGTAGGGAGTCCCTGTACCGCTGCGAATTTCGTCCGGGGCGTGCAGGACTTGATCCCAGAAATTGTGAACTTGAATTCCTGCTTGTTGGAGGGCGTTTGATACGGACTGATCGCGCTGTTTTGCGTAGGGTTCTACATCCCAGTTCCAAAATACTGCTTGAGCATTTATAGCTGTTGCTAATCTCGGTATTCCTAGAATCGGGTCATCTTGAATTATCAGCAATTGGCTGCCTGCATCCCTGTAACGCGAGGAGAGTTTTTGCAAGCAGCCGATCATGTAGGTGACTCTAGCTGGCGCTACGTCATCCCGATTTATGATATTGCGATCGAGACAAAAAATTCCGACTACTTTCGGGCTTTGCTGGCGCGCTGCTGCCAGTCCGATGTTGTCAGAAATACGCAAGTCGCGGCGGTGCCAAAATAAAATTAGATTGGATATATCGGACATTCGATTTTAGATTTTAGATTTTAGATTTTAGATTTTACAGTCCTGGACACACGCGGGTTCAAAAACCCGGTTTCTAAGTTAAGATTTATCGGTGTTACGCACGATTTTTTTCAGAAACCGGGTTTTTTCCGTCAGTCCTATTTAAGTTAAAAATGGACGGGCTAAGAAAAAGCTAGAAATTGATTTTGAATCAATGGGTTCCCCAGCTAAGATAGCTTTTTCTAATTCTTCCGGGGTGAATAAAACTGTCTCCATGTCTTCGTCATCGTCTTGTGCTGGCGGCTTTTCCAGTTTTTCCAAATCTTGGGCTAAGAAAGCATAAATGATTTCGTCGGAATAACCGGGGGCGAGAAAAAATTGCCCTAATTTATGCCATTTTCCAGCGCGATATCCGGTTTCTTCTTCGATTTCGCGTTTGATAGTTTCGGCGGGATTTTCATTGATTTCTACCGTACCAGCGGGAAATTCTAAAATTCGCCCTTTTGTGGCAAAGCGATATTGGCGTACCAAGACGAGTTTACCTTCAGGTGTGACGGGAACTGCAAGTGCTCCGCCTGGGTGGCGAATACATTCCCACTCGCCTTCGGAACCGTTGGGAAGACGGAGGGTGGCTACGTCAAAGTTGAATTTGCGCCCTTGGTAAAATAGGCGTTGTTTGAGGAGTTGGGGTAGTTCTTGACCGATCGACATAAGCGACAAGCGAATAATGTTAGGGTGCACCGATTTAAGACATCATAGGCGATCTTATAGGATTTTAGATTTTAGATTTTAGATTTTAGATGGGGAATGACTGATAACTATTACAGTTTGGAGCTTACCTACGGTTGCATTTTTTGGGAAACTGGTACGATCCGTGAATTTTGCTCAATTGTTACAGTTGCAATTTTTGCACTCCAGAACAGTCTGCGGTTTGCAGCAGTTGGACGATCGCACTTTTCGTCACCGGATGCACCCAATCCGGGGCAATTTCTGCTAAAGGTACTAATACAAAAGCTCTTTCGGTCATCCGGGGATGAGGTAGAGTCAGTGTCGGAGTTTCTAGGATTAAATTGTCGTACAGCAACAAATCTAGGTCGAGGGTTCTTGGCCCCCATTTTTCTCGGCGAATTCGATTAAATTTTATTTCAATTTCTAATAAAGCTGCTAGCAATTGTTCGGGTTCTAGTGCCACTTCTAGGATGGCACAGGCGTTGATGTAATCGGGTTGCGGCGGGCCAACGGGGGCGGTTTGATACCAGCTTGAATGAGATTTTACTGCTATTCCTGGGGTGTTGTTGAGGGTTGCGATCGCGCTAGAGAGTGTGGCTAGGGAGTCGCCTAAGTTGCTACCGAGGGCGATCGCACATTTTGTTGATTTCATAAAGAGGGAAGAGGGAAGGCACGACACGGATTTTGACACGGATACACGGATTAATTATCGAGGGTTCCTTCTGATGTTGAAGGAAGAAGGAAGAAGATTAACGCGGGGGTTGGTTTATCGACATCCTTTGCTGCTGACAAGTATTTCGAGTAAAACTGAGATATTGCACCATTATCAATAACCATTCTATGGGCGGGCAGGATGCCCACTCCACAAGAAAAGGCACTTGTTGTGGAACAGGCCGGAAAGCCTGTTAAGCGGAAATATGGTGAGACAAAATATTATTTTAATTTAAGCTTAACAGTCTGTTAAATTTTATTAACTACCATTGACAAGTGTTAGTATTTTGTTTCAAACATAATGAATTTGTACCTACGCTTATTGTCGGCCGTCATTCTAGCAATTATCAGCTTAACAGCAAGTATATCAATAGGTTTGGCTGAAACAAAAGAGCGCTACCTTACCCTAGATTCGGACGGCAGTCAATCTTTTGCGAGTTTAGTGCAGCAGGCGGAAGATTTAGCGAAAGAGTCGATCGCCCGCGAGTTTCAAGAAAATCCGGCATTAACAGAAGTTACAGTCATCATTACAGCCGATCGCAGCCGACAAAGAGTTCCAGTTTTGCGATCGAGAGTATCCCGCCACGACTGGCAAAAAGATGCGAGAATCCAACAGTGGACTAGATATTTTGCCGATGCTCAATTGCTGCTGGGATTCAGAGACGGCAATATTTCGCCCGCAAATTCTGGGTTTTCGCAAGTGATTAATGTACCTGCGCCTAGTCGATCGACATTCCGAGAAAATGATCCGGGTTTTCGAGATGATTGAAATATTGGTAATGGGGCATTGGGCATTGGGCATGGGGCATGGGGCATTGGTAACAAATAACAAATAACCAACAGCACGACACGGAAATCACGGATACAGGGATAGATATTTTTTCCTGAATCTCTCTCTATATTCCCAATTACCAATTGCCAATTACAATATTTAACTTGTTGTTAACCTAAATATCTCCCACTTTTAATTAACCTTCAGGTAAACTTCCCTTAATTGAAAAGTGATAGAGTTTCATACGGAATCATCAGATTAGAGATGTTGGTTTGAAAAGGAATTTATGTCTAAAATAACTCGCCGACAACTGCTAATTTTCTTCGGCAGCAGTGCGGCTACCACTGTGCTTGCTCCTGGGCTAACTCAAAAACTGTTCAGCATCAATTCCAGCGCTGCTGAAGCTGTTGTTCCGACATCTTTCACTCCTGTAAGACTTCCCCACCCGCTGCCGATTTATCGAGAACTGCCCAGCTTCATGGCGATGGCGCCGGGGGGACAGGGAACCGTGATGGCTGCCTCGCAGGATACTAGATTAACGAGTTACAGCGTTGTTGACGATGTGGTTGTGCCGCCGGAATACGAACGTTACGTGATTGTCCGCTGGGGCGATCGAGTTTTCCCCAATCCGGCAGACTATTTCGGCTACAACAACGACTACACCGGCTTTGTAGGCCTTCGAGGCAGCAATGACGACGGTTATCTCTGGGTTAACCACGAGTATGTAGGTTTCCCGATGTCGAAAGTGGCGCCGGAAGCGCCGTCTGATCTGGCACCATTTCCCACAACCGATCGCGCTGTCCTCGGTATAGACTTATCGGTAAAGAATCGGGATACCCTCGGCGAATTTCTGTACAATCTCGGTGGTTCGATCGTCCGCATCACCAAACAAGCCAACGGTAGATTTCAGGCGATCGCCGGCGACCCCCTCAACCGCCGTATCCACGGACTTTCAGGCCTCGGAATCAACAACCAGCGTACCGATAAATACAAAGATGTCACCTCCTGGGGAACCAGACAAGGGGATAACGAGTACCTCACCGGCACGGGCCCTGCCGCCACCCAAGTCTTCGCGCAAGTCAACAGCGACGGACTCGGCAACCGCATCATCGGTACAGCTTACAACTGTTCCGGCGCCACAACCCCTTGGGGAACAATCCTCTCCGCCGAAGAAAACTTCCAAGGTAGCGAACTATTCTTCGTCGGAGTTCAGGAAAACATCAAACCCAACGGTGGCCAAACCAGCTACGCCAAGGGCACTATCGGTGAGGAATTCGGCTTAGTCGGCGAAAAATACGGCTGGATGGTAGAAGTCGATCCCCTAGATCCGAGTTTCCGCCCCCGGAAGCACACATGGTTGGGCCGTTTCCGCCACGAAAACGTCGGGATTCGCGCTGAAGCAGGCCGCAAGTTAATAGGGTACATGGGGGACGATCGGCGCGGCGGACACACCTGGAAATTTGTCAGCAACGGTAGTGTCACAAATCCCGCAGATAAAAACAACAGCCGATTGTTTGAAGATGGCGTTTTGTACGTGGCCCAATACAACCGCAACGGTACTGGAAGATGGCTGCCGCTAACTATAAATAGCCAGACAAATCCAGTGCGTCCTTCTAAAGTTGGCGAAGCGGAATTGGCAAGTTTTGGCAAAGCTCAAAGAGATGCAAATACTCGCTTACCCAAACGCGCCGGAATTGCTGGTCAAACCGAAGACGGCGGTTCTTTTGTAGTAGATACAACCAATGAAGCAACAGCAATTCCGGGCTACCAAAATAAAACTCTGGCTAATTTCTACAGCAGCCAAGGTGCGGTTTTAGTTGATGCTTTCTTAGCTGCTAATTTGATTGGTGGCACTCCGACGGCGCGGCCGGAAGATTTGGAAGTTAATCCTACGACTAAGGAAGTTTTCATTGCTTATACTGACGCAGCACCCGGAAGCGACGGCTATCCAGATTCTCGCATTTTTACTGTTGCTAAATACGGTAGCGCCGTCAACAGCACTCAGCAGTCGGGAGGACTTTACAAAATAATTGAAGACAGTCCCGACGGTGCAGGTTTGACGTTTCGCTGGCAGCGTTTGGCTCAAGGTGGAGAAGCGGGTTCGGTAGCTGGGGCGGGATTTGCTAGTGTAGATAATTTGGCTTTTGACACTCAAGGCAATGTTTGGGGCGTGACTGATATGTCTACGAGCACGCATAACGGTTTTGATGTGGGTGCGAGTGGAAAGCCAACGACGATCGACCATAAAAAGACTGGAAATGTGTCAGATTTTACTGGAGTTTTCGGCAACAATTGGCTGTTTTATATTCCCACTTCTGGGCCGAATGCAGGAACAGTAATTCCGTTTGCTTACGGGCCGAATCGGTGCGAAATGACAGGGCCGACTTTTGTGGGAGATACGCTGTTGCTTGCGGTGCAGCATCCTGGGGAAGATTGCCCGATCGATGATGGTACTGTACTGAGTCGGCAAATTGAAATGTTGGATTTGAACGGTGCTGTTTTCAATCAGACTCGTAGTGTTGCTCGCGGCAGTTTGTGGCCTAGCAATATTGAGAACGATCGGCGTCGTTCGCCGATGCCGTCGGTGATTGGAATTCGTCGGGTGCGATCGACTCCAACGGGCCAGTTTGTTTAAATCTCACATCTTGCACCATTCTCAAGAACAGGCAAGATGCCTGTTCCACAAGAAAATTCACTCTTTGTGGAACAGGCATCTTGCCTGTTCATAAAAAATTTATTGAGAATGGTGCAACATCTCAGATAGTAGGGTGCGGAGCGTAAATAAGCGTTTCCCATGTATAGTCAGTGTTCTAGCTGACGCACCTTACCGGGAGCGTTAATGGTTTAAATGCGTAACAGCTTACTCTAATAAAAACCTTTGTAGTGCGGACGTGAGTCCTCTCTCCGGCTGCGGACTCAAGTTCGCAGTACGAACCTTACTTATTACTGTGGATCGATAGGCAATAGGTAAAATAGAACATGATGATTTTTGGAAATTAGTGGATGCGGCTCGATCGCCAGAATCACAAAGAGAGGGTTATAGACTATTTTGCGGTAGTGATTTTCTCTACTTATTATCTGTTTAGGAGTTGATTCTCTCCGACTATAAAAACAAGTTTTCCGTGCGAGATTGTACTTATTTCATTGGCGAGCACTTCTATTTCCGGGGCAGTTAAATCAGAAACATTTATAGTTTTATAAGATTTATATTGCCACCTAAAATCCCTGGATTTCCGGATATACATAATTTTGGGACTAATATCTTCATGCACAAATGGATATGCACGAAATTTACACCACGGGTATCGCTTAGTCACGGATATGTGTTGTCTATCGAGTTTTATTGTAGTCGTTTTGAAATAAGTTTGAATGTGTTGCGAAAATGTAATAAAAAGTGAGCATAGCAAAACAATTGAAAAGATGAGTAAAAACAGCGCACCCACTAACATAAAGACTATATACCCGGTTTCAAGCATGATTTTTATGAACAGAAAAATTAATAAAACTAGCCCCAACTCAACCAAAATTCCTGTCCCTATCCAGTAGCCTCTCCAAAAACCCAACTTTTTTGGGGGAATCAAAATCTCTAGCTTCTCCCCATCTTTCTTCAGTTTAATCCTGCTGCCGATCAGTTTTCGTCTCGCCGCCGAGATATCTGTTTTCGGGCGGGGATTTTCCAGCGCTTCCAGCGCCTCTTTTGCAGATGCAAGGCGGCGGTTCAAACTCGGTTGTGTCATCCACTTCAGCCAATCGATTAAATCTCGGTTGAGATTAACTAATGACTCAAATTGAATTTGCAAATTACCTTGAGATAACTCGGCGGGATGCCTGCCCGTTACTAAATAAATTAATGTTGCACCCAAACTGTAAATATCGGAAGCTGGAACATTCCGCCCGCCAAATTGTTCGGGCGGCATATATCCGTAAGTGCCGACAACAGTAATCGTACCGCCTTTTCTAGCTGCTAGTGTCTGTATGGAACCAAAATCAACTAAATAAACATCACCGACACTATTGCCCGATCTATTTGCCAGTAAAATATTACTCGGCTTGATATCTCGGTGAATAACTGGCGGCTGTTGCCCGTGGAGGTAGTCCAAAATTTCTAGTAATGCTTTAGCTAGTTGCTTGACTTCTGCTTTGTTAAAAGTTCGCCCGCTTTTTAACCATTCTTCTAAGGATTTGGCTGGGATATAGCTTTGTACCAAGGCGAATCCTTTACCAGTTGGTGTATCCACCTCAAAGTAATCCAGATAGCGGGGAATTGCCGGATGAGAAAGCAGTTGTAAAGTTTGTGCTTCTCTTTCAAAGAGTTTCAAGTCATCCCAGCGAACATCTTCTCCAAAAATCAGTAACTTAATCGCTACTAACTCTTCTGTGTGCAAGTCGCGCGCCATAAACGTGCGCCTTCCCGCAGTTTGACTTAGCTGTTGCTCGATTACATAACGTTCTTTTAAAACTTCACTTGCCATTTTTTGCAAACTTCTTGAGGAGAGTTATTGTTAATTTCATTTGCCATCTCTACTTTATTCACTAATAGGCAAATTTAACCATTCGCTGAGTTCTTCTGCTATCCAATCAATCTCGTCATCAATGAGATGGCTGGTAATAAGTTGATATTCCCGCGTTCCGGCCCAAATTTGAATATTGCGCCCCCGGCTGGAGTATGTATATTCATCTCTTATGAATCGTAATGTACCGATAGCTAGCCTCGGGCTTGGTGGCAGCATATTGTAACGCAAAAATCCCCAGAAGTTGGAAGTAAAATAAATTTGTTCCTCATCGATTAGTAGTCGAGTGGCGATACGTCTAAGAAATACTAATTTTATGGGTTGAAAAAGTAAAAATAAACAAAAACTGCCAAAGTAAGTAACTCCGAATGCTGCGAATGATGCACCTATAAAAGAACCCTTAGTAAACGCCATAACAATCCAGGATATACTTACTAAAAGCACGTGGTACGATGCAATTAACGGAATTACTAAATAGACACTAACTAAAAACAGAGGAGAAAAAGTAGAAATCACAATTTCCAAACTCTTTCTGTCTTTATTCAGTTTTACATTATTACTCGCCCTAGGGTTTCGCAGAAGCGATCGCCCCCTCTGTTTCGGTTTTTCCAGTGCTTGTAACGCCCGATGAGCCGTGGTTAAGCGGCTGTTTAAATCTGGTTCGGTCATCCACTGCAGCCAGTCCACAAAGTCCGAACTAATAGCGATTTTTGGCTCAAAATTAATACGCAAATCTTCCTGCGGCAAATCGGCTGGATGGACTCCCGTTACTAAGTAAATTAACGTCGCACCCAAACCATACAAATCGGAAGCCGGAACCGCGCGCCCGCCAAATTGTTCGGGCGGCATATATCCGTAAGTTCCCACTACAGTAACGGTGCTACCTTCTCTCGCTGCTAAGGTTTGAACTGAACCAAAATCTACTAAGTAAACTTCACCCAACCAACCACCTTTATTAAGGGCGGAGTGTTTTTGTTTGAAGGGCGATCGATCTGCTAAAAGAATATTGCTCGGCTTAATATCTCGATGAATTACTGGCGGGTTTTGGTGTTGCAAATATATCAAAATTTCCAACAAGTTATTAGCGATTTGCTTTATTTCTTTTTCGTTAAAATTGCGTCCCGATTCAACCCATTCTGCCAAAGATTTCGCTTCAATATAGCTTTGTACCAGTGCAAGGCTTTTAGTCTTTGGTGTCGGGAATTCAAAATGGTCTAAGTAACGAGGAATTGCCGGATGGGAAAGTGACTGTAAGGTTGTGGCTTCTCGTTCAAATAGTTTTAAATCGTCCCACTGGAAATCTGCACTAAAAGTAAGGATTTTGATGACGACTAACTCCTGAGTTTGTAAGTCGCGCGCCAGCAAAGTTTGTCGTCCCCCATTTTTACCCAGGCATTGCTGAATGGCATAACGTTCTTTTAACACTCGCTCTACCATATTTTTTACTATAAATAGTGGTAGCTTTTACTATACTTCAGCCTTAACGAAAATTGCTAGAAAAAAGCGGGATTTGTTACAAACATTAATTATGATTATTATATGACTATTATGAACTCAAGCAATGGCACAAGCGTTGCTAAAGTACGCGAAGCTATTGAGAAAGTGCTGACACAAGAGTCTTACAAAAAAAGACCGATCGCAAATCTTTGATGCAACTGCGCCAACAAATCGGACTCGTCTTTCAAAATCCCGACCATCAATTAGTAGCTTCGACGGTAGAAGAAGATATTTCCTACGGGTTGTACA
This sequence comes from Microcoleus sp. B7-D4, assembly GCF_036705125.1. Classification (NCBI taxonomy): domain Bacteria; kingdom Bacillati; phylum Cyanobacteriota; class Cyanophyceae; order Oscillatoriales; family Microcoleaceae; genus Microcoleus; species Microcoleus sp. B7-D4. The sequence goes on along the minus strand of NZ_JAUBTT010000031.1, from coordinate 23,662 downwards.
ATTTAGGCTTGAGAGAATCCGTAATTTCTCAACAGGTGCAGCAGGCGATCGAGCAATGCGATCTAAGCGAACTCGCCCGCGAACCAATTCACAATCTCAGTTTGGGCCAGAAAAAGCGGGTTTCCATCGCCGATATCATGGTTCTCAAACCCAAACTGCTGCTGTTAGATGAACCTACCGCCTATCTCGACCCGCGTTACACCCGACAACTGATCGGTTTACTCCAACAAATTCACAGCGCCGGAACCACTATTCTTTTAGCAAGTCACGACCTCGCTTTCATCTACCGGTGGGCAGATTGGATGTTTGTAATGGATCGAGGACAACTAATTTTAGAAGAAATACGGGAAACCGTTTTTGCTCAGCGGGATGTGTTGGAACAATTGCAGCTTGGCGTACCGCTGGCGATCGAGCTTATGGAGCAAATAAGGGCGATGTTTCCAACAGACGATCGCTCAAAAATGCCCGCTTTCGAGGAATTGCAACAACAAATTTTACCAAGCCGCAGGCTTTAGTGATTTGTTATTTGTTATCGGTTGAATTAAATTCTTGTGGAACAGGCATCTTGCCTGTTCATAAAAATGGTGCAAGATGTTTTCAACAGACGATCGCTCAAAAATGCCCGCTTTCGAGGAATTGCAACAACAAATTTTACCAAGCCGCAGGCTTTAGTGATTTGTTATTTGTTATCGGTTGAATTAAATTCTTGTGGAACAGGCATCTTGCCTGTTCATAAAAATGGTGCAAGATGTTTTCAACAGACGATCGCTCAAAAATCCCCGCTTTCGAGCAATGGCAACACCAAATTTTACCAAACCCTAGGCTTTAGTTATTTGTTATTTCTTATTGGTTGAATTAAATTCTTGTGGAACAGGCATCTTGCCTGTTCCTAAAAATGCTGCAAGATGTAAGTTCCTGTAATGGATTAAGTGCGATCGTACCAACTTTGCAGCGCCAAGCGGTGAACTTCCCGCCAACTAATATTTTTAAGTCGGGCAATTTCCGCGCAATCTTCGTATTCCGGCTGTACATTAACAATCGTTTCTCCAGACTTCGCAACTTTTATCTTGACTTCGCCGTATTCTGTTTTAACTGTCTGGATTTCTCGGTGTAAAATAGTTCTCTGTTGAGTCGAGATCCTAATTCCCAAAGTAGTAGTCTCGCGAAAGATCACAGCTTCGCAAGCATCCTGAAATTCTGGATGACAAATCGCAGTTAACAAAACCCCCAGCCGCGACTTTTTCATCACAATTGGGGCAGTAAAAACATCCAGAGCTCCGGCGGTAAACAAAGCATCAAAAACATAGCCGATCGCCTGCGGACTCAAATCATCAATTTGCGTTTCCAACACCGTAATAGTTTCTATGGAATTGGGCATTGGGAATGGGGCATTGGGCATTGGGAATCGGGCATGGGGCATCGGGAATTGGGAATGACTACCCGTCTTTCCTCCACTCTCCCCCACTCCCACTCTCCCACTCTCCCCCTCTCCCACTCTCCCCCTCTCCCCTTCTGACTTCTCCCCAATCCAGAGGCGCAAAATATTAGGAATTGCCAGGTTTCGAGAACCTGCACCCAAACCGATCGCCTGAATTTGCATCGACGGTGGTGGCCCGAAACTAGCGGCGAGAGTACAGGCGATCGCAGTTCCCGTAGGAGTGCACAATTCGCGATCGATCCCATTGCTATAAACCGGCACTTGGTGCGTTTCCCACAATCGCATCACCGCCGGCGTCGGCACCGCTAATCGGCCGTGGGCCGCCTTCACCGTACCGCCACCAGTCGGCATCGCCGAAAAGTAAAACTCCTGAATATCCAACCAATCCAAACCCAAACAAGTACCGACAATATCAATAATTGCATCCGTCGCCCCCACCTCGTGAAAGTGAACCTCGCTTGCGGGGATACCGTGTACTGCAGCCTCTGCCTCTGCTAATTTGCCAAATACGGCCAAACTCCAGGCTTCCACGCGCGGAGGCAATTTTGCAGAGACGATGATTTGCTCAATTTCGGGTAAATTGCGGTGATGACTGTGGCTAATTTCGGCATCTGCTTCGCCGTGACTGTGAGAATGTTCTTCCCCGTGATGATGGTGGTGGCGGGCGTCGAAAGTCGGGGATTCGGTTTCCGAGGGATCGAGTTCGGTAGCGGGATTTTCTGGTTTTAACGACAAATCCGCAGCTAAATCGACATAAAATTTAGTTGCTTGTTGAGTATTCCGGTGGACTAATTCCGTCCGCAACTGGTACTCTGTCGAAATGCCGAGCAAATTGAGTTTTTCGATTAGGTATTCTAAAGGAACGCCGGCGTGGATGAGAGCTCCGATGCACATATCGCCAGCAATGCCGGTTGGACAGTCAAAATAAGCTATTTTATTCATTGTTAACAATTAATTTTTAGCATTGATTGTTTCATCTTACGCCTTGCACCATTGTCAATAAGTCTTGGACGGGCGGGCAGGATGCCCAACCCCTACTCCCCACAAGAAAATTTACTCTTTGTGGAACAGGCATCTTGCCTGTTCTTGACAATGCTGCAAGATATCGGTTTCACTCGATATTTCGATCGCCCACTTAGCCTGCAATATCTTAACATGGCAACTTTTTACGAAGTGCATCCAGTTGCACCCCAAAGAGACCGGATCGAGAAAATTCAAAAAGCTCTGAAAGATGGGGCAGTGATGCTTTATCCGACAGATACAGTTTACGCGATCGGCTGCGATCTCAACTCCAAGTCTGCTGTAGAACGAGTCAGGCAGATCAAGCAACTCTCCAATGATAAGCCTTTAACGTTCTTGTGTTCCTCTCTGTCAAATATCACCGACTATGCTGTCGTCAGCGATGAAGCATACAGAATTATCAAGCGGTTAATACCTGGGCCTTATACATTTCTGCTGCCAGCTACCAAGTTAGTGCCACGGTTGGTAATGAACCCAAAACGGAAAACCACTGGAATTCGCGTTCCCGACCAGCGGCTTTGTTTTACACTGTTGGAAGCCTTGGGAAATCCAATTATTTCAACATCCGCTAACATTACCACGGATGATGAAGGTGCTGCACCCGTGCCAGCAGGAAAAGCAGAAAGTTTTGGCAAAGCTGAACTTTTTGACTGTTTTTCAAAGTTAGTAGATGTCATTGTCGATGACGGTTCCGATCCGGGATATCAAGTTTCTACCATTCTCGATTTGACAGAAAGCGAACCGATTGTTGTTCGTCGTGGTTTGGGTGCGGAAGCTGTCGCCGTTTGGGAAAAAGATTAAAATTTGAGGATGCTTTCGCTTCTCCAACAGTCCGCCGGGGGTTCAAAACCCCCGTCTCATAGCGAAAGTCCTCTCAAAGAGGACTGTTAAATATAGCGGTTATGGTATTGAATTTAATTAAGCTCTGTCCTATATTTTAAAGGATTGACAATTATCAGAGGAGCAATCGCTATCAGTAGATATTAGATATTATTTCTATTTGAACTCATCGCAACTTATGTTACTCCTCGGGAGCATCTCATATTTGTAAAAACACTTCTTCTGGCTCCTTCCTTCTTCCTCTTCCCTCTTCCCTCCTGCCTCTTCCCTCCTGCCTCCTGCCTCCTGCCTCCTGCCTCAAAACTCCAATTTCTAGCTTGCCTGCTTTCATTGAGATGCTCCTTATTCCTCCCTAATTTCCACAGTCGTCTTAAGACGACTTCAGCTATGAGCCAGGGAATTAATTCCCTGGCGGCCTGTCGGAATCGCCAGCTAACAAACCTGCGGAAAAAACCTAAGCTTCTACCTTAACTCCTTTCCAAAAAGCAATATATCCGGCAATATTTTTAGCAGCATCTTTCGGAGTAGGATAGTACCACGCAGCGTCTTTATTCACTTGTCCGCCGACTTCGACACTGTAGTAACTAGCAACACCTTTCCAACCGCAAGTAGTGTGAGTGCTGCTGTCCTTGAAATACTCACGGTTGATGGCATCGGCGGGGAAATAATAGTTGTTGTCTACAATTTCGCACTTGTCGCTCTCGGCCAAAACGGCACCATTCCAAATTGCTTTCGGCATCAGTTTTTCTGCTTAAATTGAGATTCTCAATTATTGTAACTGTATTTGTGCTCAAAAGGCATAGAATAGTTGAGAAGCCAACAACCAACTACTGCAAATGTCAGCGTCTCATCCGCCAATATCTTCTGTGCCACTGTCCCTGGAACAAGCTCTTAAACATTTTTTTGGCTATGACTCTTTCCGTCCGGGACAGCAGGAAATTGTCGAAGCTGCTTTACAAAAACGGGATATGATGATTGTCATGCCGACTGGCGGTGGCAAGTCTTTGTGTTTTCAATTACCGGCACTGTTGAAACCGGGATTGACAGTGGTTGTGTCGCCGTTAATTGCTCTGATGCAAGACCAGGTGGAGGCTTTGCAGGATAATGGAATTGGGGCGACTTTTCTCAACAGCACTTTGAGCTCTCAGGAAACCCGATCGCGCGAAACAGCAATTCTCGAAGGTAAGATTAAATTGCTCTACGTTGCACCCGAACGCTTGCTGGGTGAGAGATTTTTACCGTTTTTAGATATAGTAGCAAATAAGTTAGGAATTTCGGCATTTGCGATCGACGAAGCCCACTGCGTTTCGGAATGGGGGCACGACTTTCGACCAGAATACAGGCAAATGCAGCGAGTGCGCGATCGATATCCCGACATTCCCATTATGGGACTAACCGCCACCGCCACCGAGCGCGTCCGCCAAGACATAATCCAGCAGTTAACTCTGCGAAATCCCTACATCCACGTCGCCAGCTTCAACCGCCCCAATTTATACTACGAAGTTCGCCCCAAAACCAAGCACAGTTTTGCCGAAGTTTTGCAAATCATCCAAAAAAAAGGCGGTTCGGGAATTATCTATTGCCTCAGTCGCAAAAAAGTTGACGAAGTTGCCTATAAATTGCAACAAAGCGGCATCCAAGCCTTACCATACCACGCTGGCATGAACGATGTCGCTCGCGCCACAAATCAAACCCGCTTCATTCGCGACGACGTGCAAGTAATGGTAGCTACAATAGCCTTCGGTATGGGCATTAACAAACCAGACGTGCGGTTTGTAATTCACTACGACTTACCCAAGAATCTCGAAGGATACTATCAAGAATCTGGCCGCGCAGGCCGAGACAACGAACCCGCCCATTGCAGCTTATTTTTTGGCTACGGCGATGTCAAAATGATCGACTACATCATCGAGCAAAAACCTGACCCGCAAGAACAACGAATTGCCCGCCAACAGTTGCGGCGAGTAATCAACTATGCAGAATCCACCGAGTGCCGCCGCACAATCCAGTTAAGTTATTTTGGCGATTCATTCCCCGGAAACTGCGGTACTTGCGATAACTGTTGCAACCAAAAACCAGTAGAAGATTGGACGATTGAGGCAATGAAATTTCTTTCTTGCGTCGCGAGATGCCAAGAAAAATTCGGCATGAATCATATTATAGACGTGCTGCGCGGTTCAAAAAATCAAAAAGTATTGCAATACCAGCACCACCAACTTTCTACTTACGGAATAGGCAAAGATAGAAGTGCTGATGAATGGAAAAAGTTGAGTCGATCGCTGGTAAATCAAGGTTTTTTAGAGGAAAGAACAGACGGGTTTCCCATTTTAAAACTGAATGAAAAAAGTTGGGAAATTATGAAACGTCAGCGCACAGTTGAAATCGCCATTGAACCGCAGCGGGAAGTACAGGCGAAAGTTCGTTCTTTGGCAGTAGAAGTAGAAGCTTTATTTACCATACTGCGGACGCTACGCAAACAAATTGCCGACGAACAATTTGTGCCACCTTACGTAGTTTTTGCAGATAAAAGCTTGCGAGATATGGCAGAAAAACGCCCGCAAAATCTCCGAGAATTCGAGGATGTTTACGGCGTTGGTAGCAACAAGCGAGATAAGTACGGTAAGGTTTTCTTGGAGGCCATTCGCAATTTTTGCCAAGAACAAGGATTGCCGAATGGTACTGCATCTTCTGATGTTGCTAATCTTCCCAATCTTCCCAACATTGCGTCTTATTCGCAGATGCAAACCTGGGAATTATACCGACAAGGCTTGACAGTTCAAGGAATAGCGAATGCGCGGGGTATGAGTCCTAATACTATTTCGGGGCATCTGATAGAATTGATGGAAATGGGCAGGGAAGTTGATATAAATTTGTTAGTGGAACCGGAACGCCAGCAGGCGATAGTGTACGCTATTGAAGTTATGGGGGATGAAAAACTGAGAGCAATTTATGATTTTTTGGAAGAACGTTATACGTTTGAGGAGATTAAGTTTGTGCGCGCTTGGTGGCGGCAAAATTATGTGGGTTTTTAACCGCAGATGTAGGCTGATTAACGCTGATGCACGCAGATAATTGATGGGAGGAAAGCTACTCTTCGGCGCAGATTACGGCTATCATGTGTTGTGTAGTTCACCCTACTTCATGCCGCTTCACCTGAGTTCGGCTAACTCCAAGCAACTCGTAGTAATTGAGCAGCCTGCAGCTTACTCATTGCCGCTTCCCAAATGCCTTTTGCACAATAGCTGTAAAAGTTACGAACAGGCAGAAACAATGAAAGCTACTGGTAAGGTGTATACAATTGATTTGGCTGGAAATCAGTATCAAAGCCCTCGCTACTTGCAAAGTCGGGCAAGGATTAACTCCCTCATCGACCATTATATGTCATTGGAAGTTTTGAGCGATCGACTTTCCGATCTACCCCAGCAATTTTCCAACCCGCATCCCCGCCCTTGGGAACCCATAGATTGGCAACGAATCACTCGCGACCAAATTATTGGTGTCAAGCCAGAAATATTTTTACAAATTTTGGCAAGTGCGGCAGAAATTGAAGCTCCCATCCACAGCTACGGTAGAGAAAGTTGGTGCTACTTACAGCATATTTACCCGCAAATGGCGCGGTTTATGGGAGGAATTTTTGATGACAACGGCAACATTCTAGAGATAGGTGTCTGGGAAAAAGAAGAACGCCAACATTGCCCGACATTTAGAAAAATTTACCAGCAACTTACAGCAGAAAAACTGCAAGTTAAACCCAACTCTGTTAATGGTTGTCAATCCACAGGTGACGCTTGGCAAGATACCTACAAACACGTGATTAGTCGCTTGAGTACCGAGTGGGGAGCTACTTCTGTTTATTTATGGTTGATGGTACACTCAACAGGAGCGTTGCAACAGGCAATTTCCCAGCCTTTACAGGATGAGATCAATCATTTGGCTAAGTTTTGGGGTTTCAGCCGCTGGGCCTTCTTCCAGAGTTATTTCAATCAACTGAAAGGCTCTACTAAAAACTTGATTGCTTTGCTGAAACACCATCAGATTGAACGCACGCACGGTAATGATGTGTTTAATAATTCACTCAGTCTCAAACAGCTTTCTTTGGTGGTGGAATTGACTTTTACATTCACGCGAGTGATGGTGCGTCTGCGGCGCTGGAACCGCGAGCTCAGTCGCAGTTATCTCAGACATTTGTTTGGTACTGCGCCGATGGTTGATTCACCGCGCCATGTTGCTTAAATCTGAGATATTGCACGAGTTTCATGAACAGGCAAGATGCCTGTTCCACTCATAGTTCAATTTTATTGTGGGGTAAGGTGCGCCATCAGCACCCAGTTATGTTAAAGTGCGATCATCGATGTATGTACTCGTTTGCTCGGCATCTATAGCAACCCTAAATCATTCGCCTAATTATTGTAGGGGCAATCCCCCCGTGGTTGCCCCGATAGATAGGGGGTAGGCACGGGGAGTAGGGGTAGCACTACCCCTACAAATTTATCTGAATCATTTAGGATTGCTATAGTAGAATTGATGGAGATGGGGCTGGAATCGGTTTTTGAGGGGAGTTTTTAACCGCAGATGCAGGCTGATAAATACTGAGGGACGCAAATAATTGAGGGGACGCGGAAATGAGAATTAAAAAATTAGCTTTTTGGGATAATTTACGAGAGTGGCGTTTTGAACCGATATATTTTTCCAACTTGGCTTTATTAGTTGGGGTATCTGGTGTGGGCAAAACACAAATTTTGCAAGGAATTTTGCGTTTAAAAGAGATAGCCAATGGTGAGTCCTCAAATGGTTTAGGTTGGGATATTACATTCTCGACAGTAAATAATGTTGAGTACCGCTGGCAAGGTCAATTTGAAACAAAAAAAAATCTGCCCATGATTCTTGATAAGGAAGACGAAACTAATGAATTTAGGATTATTAGAGAATATTTAGGGAGACAGGGAAATGTAATTATAGACAGAATAGCTAATGAAATTATACTTAACGGGAATAAAACTCCTAAATTATCGCCATTTCAAAGTGCTGTTGAAATTTTAAATCAAGAGGAAGATATTTCACCTGTTCACCAGGCTTTTAATCAAATAGTTATAAACAATATGAGTTCCCTTGATGGTTTTTACGATATCATGAGGACAACAATTTCAAAAATTGAGATTGCCTTGGATAACCTTAAAGCAAGCAACTTGCCACTTCAAATTAAACTCGCTTTTATTTATCGCGACTACTCAGAGGTTTTTAATAACATTAAACGCACATTTATAGAAATATTTCCTCAAGTTGAAGATGTAAAAATAGAAGCGGTAGAAGATGACACTTCATCATTTACGAGTTTTCCCATTCAGATAAAAGAGAAAGGTGTCACTGATTGGATATTTCAAAATAACATTTCATCAGGAATGCTGAAAACGCTAATTCATATTAGTGAACTGTACTTGTCGCCCGAAGGCACTGTAATCCTGATCGACGAATTTGAAAACAGCTTGGGGATTAACTGTATTGATGTGGTGACAGATTTAATTGTAGAAAATAGAAATATTCAATTCATTCTTACCAGCCACCATCCCTACATAATCAATAATATTGGGATGGAGCACTGGAAAATAGTCACTCGCAAAGGTGGGGTTGTAACTGTGATAGATGCTAAAGATTTGAAGTTGGGAAAATCGAGGCATCAAGCTTTTACGCAACTGATTAATCTAGAAGAATACAGCGAGGGAATTAAAGTTTGATGAATCTGTATTTTTTAGTCGAAGGGAAGCAATCCGAGAGAAAAGTTTATCCTGCATGGCTGGCTCATCTTTTACCGGAATTGCAGCGAGTTGATAATTGCGATGATGTGAATGAAAAAAATTATTACTTGATTAGCGGTGAAGGATATCCTTCATTAATATACGATTTTATCCCGCGTTCGATCGCCGAAATTAACTCAAACGGAAAATACAGCTATTTTGTAGTATGTCTCGATGCCGAGGAAAATACTGTTGCCGAACTCACAACAGAAATTTATGATTTTTTAACTGAGCAGAAATTGAAATTATACAATGCAGAACTTGTGCTGATATTTCAGAATCGCTGCTTGGAAACTTGGCTGTTGGGTAATCGGAAGATTTATTCCAGAAATCCTCAAAACAAACCTTTGCTAGATTATACTAAATATTACGATGTTTCAGTTAACTGTCCCGAAAATATGGGCAGATATCAAGACTTTAATACTCACGCTCAGTTTCACGGAGCTTATTTGAGAGCGTTATTTGAAGCTAAAAATATTACCTATTCAAAAAAACGACCGGGAGATGTACTCAAGCCATTTTATTTGGAACAACTATTGACAAGGATTCAAATTCAGCCCGAACAACTGACTACTTTCCGTCAGTTCATCGATTTCTGTAACAAAATTAAACCAAAAGTGTCAACTTAAAAGGCAACAAATAAGAGAAAATAAAAATTAAAAGGTAGAGACAGATTTGCAAACTGTCCCTACCCAAGCAGATACAGTTAGGATACATTTCATACTAGATTTAGATAAAACACTTTAATCTCGCACAACTCGCAAAAATAACTATGAACAACCCAGCATCTTACACATCATCCCAAATGACCGATCGCGAACGCGCGAACCTCAGCAAGCTAATCGATTACAGTTCCATTCGATCGATACCCGAAATTTGGGCGATCGTCAAACAGCGATTTCCTCAAACCGTCGCCCTCCACGACCCCCACAGCCAGCCAGAAATCAAACTCACCTACACCGACCTCTACCAACAAATCCAGCAATTCGCCGCCGGCCTCCAAGCCCTCGGCATTGAACCAAATCCCGAAGAAGCAGTCCCTCCCCGCGTCGCCCTCTTCGCAGACAACAGCCCCCGCTGGCTGATAGCCGACCAAGGTATCATGATGGCCGGGGCCGCGAACGTTGTTCGAGGCGCCACCGCCGACCCTCAAGAACTCCTATACATCATCCAAGACAGCGGCAGCAGCGCCTTGGTAGTCGAAAACCTGGCATTACTGAAAAAACTGCAACACCGCCTCCCAGATTTGCCCATCCAACTCATCGTCCTCCTCTCCGACGAAGAACCGGAAACCAGCCAAACCCTCAACACAGTCAAATTTTCCCAAGTGATGACCACAGGGGCAAACCGTCCCCTCAAACCCACCAACCACAAGCCTCAAACCCTCGCCACCCTCCTCTACACCAGCGGCACCACCGGCAAACCCAAAGGCGTCATGCTGACTCACGGGAACCTGCTGCACCAACTCACCACCTTGGGCACTGTTCTCCAGCCCGAAGCCGGCGAGGGCGCCCTCAGCATTCTGCCCAGTTGGCACGCCTACGAACGCAGCGTCGAATACTTCCTGCTTTCCCAAGGATGCACGCAAATTTACACCAATATTCGCTATTTCAAACAAGACTTTAAAACTTACAAACCCCAGTACATGGTCAGCGTTCCGCGCATCTGGGAATCGATTTATGAGGCCGTACAAAAGCAATTTCGGGAACAGCCACCTAACAAACAAAAATTGGTGGATTTCCTGTTATCTGCCAGCCAGCAATACATCGAGAACCGCCGCATTTTCCAAGGATTAACTCTTAGTTTGAAACCGGCTTCTGCTTCCGAAAAACTAATCGCCCGCACCAAAAGCATTGTGTTGTCGCCCGTACACGCCCTCGCCGAAAAACTGGTTTACCAAAAAGTCAGGGAAGCTACAGGGGGACGCTTAAAATGGGCGATTAGCGGTGGCGGTTCTTTGGCCGCGCATATAGACAATTTCTTTGAAATAGCGAATATCGGTTTGTTAGTGGGATACGGTTTAACCGAAACTTCGCCGGTTTTAACTGTGCGCCGCCCTTGGCACAATCTTAAAGGTTCCGCAGGACAGCCTCTAGCCCATACGGAAATTAAAATAGTAGACCCAGAAACCAGACAGCAACTGCCCACAGGCCAGCGCGGTTTAGTATTGGCGCGGGGGCCGCAAATTATGCAGGGCTATTATCTTAATCCCCAAGCGACTGCCAAGGCGATCGACTCCGAGGGCTGGTTCGACACCGGCGACTTGGGCTGGCTGACACCGGGAAACGACTTAATCTTGACCGGGCGGGCCAAAGATACGATCGTCCTCACCAACGGCGAAAACATCGAACCCCAGCCCATAGAAGACGCCTGCCTCCGCAGCCCCTACATCGACCAAATTATGCTAGTAGGTCAAGACCAGAAATCAGTCGGCGCCTTAATTGTCCCCAATGCAGAAGCCGTGCAGAAATGGGCAGAAACTCAGAATCCCCCATTACACGAAATTGACTGGAATAGCAAGACTATTCAAGATTTATTCCGAAAAGAATTGAACCGAGAGGTGCAAAATCGCCCCGGATACCGCGCGGACGATCGCATCGGCCCGTTCCGGTTGATTCAGGAGCCATTTTCGATGGAAAATGGAATGTTGACCCAGACCCTGAAAATTAAGCGCCCGGTTGTGACGCAACACTACCGCGATATGATTGACGGGATGTTTTGAAATATTCGCAGGACTTGGGGAATGGAAAAGAAAAAATTATCCCAACACCCGAGTCCCGAGTCCGAGTCCTCAGTCCTGGGCCATTAGTTCATATTTACCAACTAATGGCCCAGGACTAATGCCTAATTCCTAATTGACAAGCAACAACTTTATGGAACCACAATTACTCTTGAAGCGATCGATTAACGTTAAAGTCGTCGTTACTCCCCGCTGGAAAGAAGAAGCTCAACAGCAACTCCAAGCCCAAATCAACCAAATAGACTCTCAGCTACAACAGTTAGAAATGCAAGGGCAGCGGATGATTTCAGAAATCCAAAAGCAAAATCTGCAGCCCCCAGGCCCGCAAGTAATGCAGCAAATAGAAAACATTCAAGTGCAGGTGAATCAAAGAAAAAGCGAACTGCTAGAACAGAAAAACCAAAACCTGCAACAGCTTCAGCAAGTGCAGGTGCTAGACCTGGAACAAGAAGTGAGTCAAGGTCAAATTGACGGCACATTCACTGTCGGGCTCGGAGAAAACTTGATTCAAAAAATGCAAGTAGAAATACTCCTCCGCGACGGCATAGTCGAAGAAATTCGAGGTGATATTTAGAAATTGGTAAGTGGTAATTGGCGATCGGTAATTGGCAATTGATTTTGAGTCAACAGTCACACATCAAGAATGCGAGAGACTGGCATAATAATAAGTATTGCCGGTGGCCGATCGCCAATTATCAATTGCCAAATACCGATTACCTATTACCAACACAAAAGGACTTTTTACAGATGATTCGCGAAGTTTTCATGCCAGCCCTGAGTTCTACCATGACAGAGGGCAAAATTGTTTCCTGGGTCAAATCCGCCGGAGACAAAGTAGAAAAAGGCGAAACGGTGGTAGTGGTTGAATCCGACAAAGCCGACATGGATGTCGAGTCTTTCTACGAAGGCTATTTAGCAATAATTATCGTACCGGCGGGCGAAGTTGCTCCGGTAGGAGCGGCAATCGCCCTGGTAGCAGAAACAGAAGCCGAAATCGCCGCAGCTCAGCAGCAAGGATCCGCCGCCCCAACCGCAGCCGCCGCCCCCGCTCCCAGCCCCGCTCCTGTGAGCGCAGCTACATCCTCAGCAGGTTTGCAGCAAAATGTCAGCCGCCAAAACGGCCGCAGCGTCGTTTCTCCCCGCGCTCGCAAGTTAGCCAAAGAGTTTAAAGTAGATTTGAATTCTATCAAAGGCAGCGGGCCCAACGGTCGCATTGTCGCAGAGGATGTGGAAGCAGCAGCCGGCAAAGCTCAACCAGCTCCGGTTCAGCAAGCGGTAACAGTTCCCGCAGCACCCGCACCGGCATCTGCAGCACCCGCCCCCGCAGCAGCCAAACCCGCACCCGCACCAGTCCCGGCGATCGCACTTTCGGGCCAAAGAGTACCGATGAATGCGCTGCAAAATGCGGTGGTGCGGAATATGGAAGCAAGTTTGAGCGTGCCGTCTTTCCGCGTGGGTTACACAATTACTACTGATAATCTGGACAAACTCTACAAACAAATTAAGTCCAAGGGCGTCACGATGACGGCTATGCTGGCGAAGGCTGTAGCAGTAACTTTACAAAAACATCCTCTGCTGAATGCTTGTTATTTGGAGTCGGGTATTCAACACCGCGCTGATATTAATGTGGCGGTAGCGGTGGCGATGGATGGCGGCGGTTTGATTACGCCGGTGTTGCAAAATGCCGATCGCCTCGATATTTATTCGCTCTCCCGCACTTGGAAGGATTTAGTCGATCGCGCCCGCACCAAGCAGTTGAAGCCGGATGAATACAGCACGGGAACTTTCACTCTTTCCAATTTGGGAATGTTTGGAGTAGACAAGTTTGACGCGATTTTGCCGCCGAATCAAGGCTCGATTTTGGCGATCGGCTCTTCGCGGCCGCAAGTAGTGGCAAACGAGGATGGTTTGATGGGAGTGAAGCGGCAAATGCAGGTGAATATTACTTGCGATCACCGGATTATTTACGGTGCTGACGCGGCGTCTTTCTTGCAAGATTTAGCGAAATTGATTGAGACAAATCCTCAGTCTTTGACGCTTTAATTAGTTAATTGTTGACAGTTGACTGTTGACAGTTCGCAGTTGACTGTTGACAGTTGACTGTTGGCAGTTGACTAAGGATATATTAGTTCCTTGCCTCTGACCGGGAGGCGTTGTTGTGATGGATAATCTTTCTGCTCATAAAGTTAAGGGTATTCAAGAACTCATTGAAGCAGCCGGAGCTAGGGTTATTTATTTATCTCCTTATTCTCCTGATTTTAATCCAATTGAAAATTCTTGGTCTAAACTTAAATAAATTTTACGTTCTCTTGTTATTAGCAGCCGCGACTCTTTAGAAATAGTCCTTAAAGATGCTTTATATCTTATTTCCCTTAAAGACATTCAAAATTGGTTTGTTAATTGCTGTTACTGTACCTCATGCGGTTGAAAAGCGCTGTAATGAGGACGGAAAAAATCTACGGGTGGATTAGGTCTGCGATCTGGTCTAGCTATTTTTGGTAGGCTGTACTCAGCGCCCTTACAGTCTTAGCACTGAGTCGCTTTAAAACCAAACTAAGACAACAAACAAGTAAGAAGTAAATGACCAAGGTTATAGCTACAGGCCCCCTAAACAAAATAAAGTCAAAATGAATAAGGAACGTATTATGAGTCAGAAATAATTCAAAAGAAATATCTCCTAAAAAGCAGAGAGATAGAGAGTAAACTTTAAATTTTGTCAATAAAGAAATCAAAAAAAGCAAGGTGAGACTTATTGAAATGTGTAAAATACTACGAATTAAACACCAATAGATATTTGCTGGTCCTTCAATAGCGAGGTCAAAAACCATACTCAAATAATTTAGATATAAAATTGAAACGACAAAAGTGCAAGCTATTAATTCTGCAGGCAAATTAAATTTTACCTTCCTAAAAGCACTAAGATAGATAATACAAGAACCAGACAGTATAACAGTTAAAACTAAAATTGACCAAATTGCCGAGTAAGCACGAAAGTGGAATATCTCTGATGCCTTAAATAGGAATGTGGACAATAAAATACTACCTACTATACAACCTATATAACTTAATATTTTGTCATTCAATATTTTATTAATTTTGTCTTTGATCAAGGATGAATTTAGTCCCATCCAGCAACCAAAAGGAAAGCTGAAAGCATTTACTTTTGCCAAAAACATAGTTTCTGGGATAGAAATTAGCGCCAGCGATATCAAGAATAAAAATATTAATTTATGCTGATTTGAAAGACCAAATTTGAAAGTTAAATAAAGGAGACAGTACCAGAATAAAATAAAAATTATAAACCAAGTTTTACCATCTAAGCTATACATAAAAAATAATATTCGTGGAAGCTCAAGCAAAATATTTTGCTCGACTCCTTCTAATAATATTTTCAAAAAAAGCAGCAACCCTAGAGCAAATACTATGGGAATTAATATCCTGGATACTCTTTTTAAGAAGAACCCTTTAATTCCTTTATTTTGCATAGATATAGATAATCCATACCCAGAAAAAATTAAAAAGATAGCAACTCCAACCATGCCAGCTTCTGACCAAATTCCATACAGAGAGGGTGCAGGTTCAGTGTAATAGCATAAGTGATTAAAGAGGATCAGAATAATTGCAAAACCCTTCAACTGATTCGTCTGCAAAGAAGATAGTGTATCGTCATTAAAAGACGGACGTAAAGTAATGAAAAATAAGACAATTAAAGCAACTACCAAAAAAACATCGAAAAAAGGATTATCAATCTGAAGTTTAGTCTGATAATGATTCACGAATAAAGGTGCTGTATTCATATCAACTCAACGTTCTACCTGCCAGACGGCATTAATGATTACTGAATGCTCAAAGCTCATCCATGCTTAGTGTGGAACCAGATATTAAAAAAGTTCATGTAAAATTCGGGCAATGAGATATAGAACACCCGGTGGCAAACTTCTGTTGGTCAGAGCTAACAGATATTTCTCTATACCTTGCCAGTAATTCAAGTCCTATCAAATTCCATACCTATGGTAGATGACAAGCTGCTTGGCTGTCAACAAGATGATTTACACTCGCAAGCGGCAAAAGATGGCGTTAAGGTCTTGTCTTAAAAAACACTTCGGCTTATGAAAAAAGTAATAAGTTCTGGGCTAAATCCGTCCCATGTGCGATCTGACCGGTCAGCTCGCAGCAAGCTGTTGAAAATGTTTGGCTTAGTGTACCTCATGCGGCTGCAAGCCACTGTAATGCTTCTCTTAACTCATTAACACAAAAACCAAAAGGTTAACAGTCAACAGTCAAAAGTCAACCGTCAACCGTCAACAGCCAACCGTCAACCAATAACTAATTACTCGATCGCACAGTCAAAACTTGGGGCGGCGTCGCATCCGGCGGATACAAGAAATCCACCTGCACCAAACGGCGTTCCCCCGGCTTCATATTCACATTCACCAAAGGTTCCCCCTGCTGTCCCCTGCGCTGCACGATGTGAATGTAGCGCGTCAAAGTCTTGCCCGTATCATCCTTAAACATCACCCGCACCGTACCTCGGAAAAATATCCGATTTTCAGGAGGATCGTAAAACATCAATCCCCCCGCTTCTGTATTTGCCTTGACGGGTGTTTGCATTTTAATGCTAACAGATTGGGATTCACGAGATTTGTTGTAAAGCGGAAAAGTTAAGTTGTATTGAATCCCGTAATTACCGTGAGCAGAATAAGCAGTATCGGGATAGCGAGCTAACATTTTAGCGCTTTGAATTTGACCGGTGCCAAAAGTCCCCGTATCCGTTGTGCTCAAAGCATAGGAAAATGACTCGCCGCGCTTGGGAATAGTTAAATAATCGGTTCTCGAATTGTCCGTAATTTTAGCTTGCCACTGGGAACCTTCAGCGACTCCTGCCACGCGGCCATAAATTTTTTGCACCGGATTTTCGCCTTTCGGAGTTGGTGCTAAATCTCTGGGCCCTGCTAAACCTTTGGTATTTAAAATATTTTCCCACTCTTCTAAAGTCGGATATTGTTCGACTCCTCCTTGACTTTGAGGAGCAAACATTGCTAATGACGCTACATAAACCGAATTGCTGCTCGACATTCGCATTAAGGTCGATCGACCGTTGGAAGAAGGCGTGACATTCCCCACAGGTATCGGCAAATTCATCAGCATTCGGCTCTGATTGCCCGGAATCTCGATCGCAGCGGGCAAAATGGCTTGTCTGAACCCCCGCAATACATCGCTCGTGATGCGGCTTCCAGGCCCCGCAAACACAGTGCCGAATCTATTTTCTAAATACGACGGCAAATCGACAAACAAGGCATCCGGCCGAGTTAAATAAGTTGCTCCTTGCAAGACATTTAAAGTAACAGGTTCGGAGTTAGGATTGTGGACAATTATTCCTTGAAATAAGGTGCGAGTTTCTTCGCGATTTTTAGCCCTGGCGATGTGGTGGGCAAAGATGTCAAATCGGCCTTTGAAGGCAAAGTTTAAATGAGCCGAAGGTACTTGTTTTGATTCCTGGGGAAATGTGGAGAGCAAAATGCCTTCGGTTTGCACGACTTCCGGACTGTTGCTGTTGAAAACCGGGATGTTGTCGAGTTTTCCCGGTAAAACGCGCACTTGTTGGGGCACAGTTATCGTTTTTAGCAAGCTGCTGCTTGGCTGTGGTGGTAAATCCAGTTGGTTTTCGGGTAGGGGGGCTTCTGGCTGGATCAGCAGTTGTTGTTGGGCGGGAGGTGCGGCGATTGTTTGAGCTAGGGGGAAAATTGGCAAAAACATTGCTGTGAGCGCGTTTAACTGAACTTGCATTGATATTTGACCGATCCTCTGGGAGGACTCCGCTAACGGGCGATCGACACAAAACTTTACCACAAGTTGGTTGATGTGTTTGAGGAATTTTGGATTTTAGCACAGACGTGGCGCTCAGCTTTCGATCGCACCTTCCTGATACCAATTTAATGTGAAGTTGCACAGATATCGATCCCCCTAAATCCCCCTTAAAAAGGGGAGTAGGGGTTGACTTCAAGAAGCTTCCGGTCCCCCCCTTAGTAGGGGCGGTGCCCCCGTGCCCGCCCTCTTGGCTAGGGGGGATCGAATTCTATGCAGCCTCATAAAAAATTGGTATGAGTCCGCGCACCATTTCCAAAATTGTTGGGCGTGAAGTCGGTTTCGATCGTCGGACGCTCAAACAATTTACCAATTACCAATTACCAACTTGCGTTATTTCTGTTTTATGACTACCAACGTAATGTCGTCAAAAACTTTATGTTTGTCAATATGTTGCAGCAGATGATCAATTACTGCTTGTCGAATTTCTTCAGCCGTTTTGTGGCGATTTTCTTTGGCCACATGGCACAATCTTTCTATGCCGTAATACACTTTATTTATCTTTACAGCTTCGGTAATTCCATCTGTGTAAAGAACTACTACATCCCCTGGATTAAGATGCACTTCAACTTGGCAAACAAAATCAGCAATATCTTCCTCTAATCCCAGAGGAAAGCCGAGTTCCGTGGTATCTATCCGTTCGATGTTACCATCAGTACGGACTACAATTATTTCTTCATGTTGACCGCTGAGGGTAAAGTTACTATCTTGATAATCTAACAAAGCCAAGGTCATGTTTTTAGACGAGTCGATGCGCTCGATATTGGCATAAAGGGTGCGGTTTAACACATCAAGAAACTTCACCGGATCGGTTTCGTTCATTTGTTGGAGAGTGCGGACGGCGGTTTGCGCCATAATCATTAATACGCCACTTTCTAAACCATGTCCCGTAACATCGCCGATGGTAATTTTTACCTTATCATTTTGGGTTAGCACGTCGTAGTAGTCGCCACCCACTTCATCGGCAGGTTCCATATATCCAGCTATTTCTAATCCTTTAATTTTATCAAGTTCTGATTGTTTGGGCAAGATCATTTGTTGCAGTCGTTTCGTGACTTCTAACTCAGCACTGAGGCGGAGGTTTTCGGCTTTAAGTTTGTTATTGAGACTGCTAATTTCCTGGTTTGCTTGGGCGAGTTGGGCGGTGCGTTGTTGCACCTTTTCTTCTAAAGTTTGATAGAGACGGGCATTTTCGATGGAGATCGCAGCTTGGGCGGAAATGATGTTGAGGACTTCTAAGCGATCGCGCGTAAAAGCGCCCGCTGTTAAATTATTTTCTAGGTATAAGATGCCTACCAACTTACCTTGATTAATCAGGGGGCTACACAAAATAGATTTAGGTCGCTGCTGAATAATATACGGGTCAGAGGCAAACCTAGTTTCAGTGGTTGCATCATCGATCGCAAGAGTTTCTTGCGTGCGTTCTACATAATTAACCAGCGAGATAGGAATCTCTTGACTTTCAATCGCTGACTTGGAGATTATTTGACATCGTTCACCCGTACATTGAGCTTCAATTTTCCACTCACCTGCTGGGTCAGGTATGAGGAAATAAAATTTTTCTGCTCCCGCGTTTTCCAGCAAGACTAGCATCAAATTCGAGAGCAATTCATCCAGATGAACTTTTCCTGAGAGCACTTGGGAGGCTTTGATAATTGTTGATAAATCCAGAGCTTGTGCAGCACCTAAATTGGTAGAAGTGACAGTATTTCTGGTCTGAACAATCATTTCGTCTCCTCCACTCGTCAGGCTGTTTTTCCTACCGACGACTGGTGCGAGTAATTCAGCATGGCGCTCTTCTAAATCTTTAACTTTTGCCTGCGCTCCCCAGCGAATATAAGCATAGTAAGCGTCAATCAGGTAGGTACGCGCTACTTTCTGACGACCTAATGCTAAATAAAATTCTGCTGCTAGTTCATTGGCGAGGGCTTCGTGCTGGACGTATCCATTTTCCTTGGCTCCATCTATCGCCCGGTCGTAATATTCCATTGCTGTGAAAAATTGCCCCAATACGCGGGCTTTTTCTGCCTCTACTAAGTCATACTTATGCTGGTAATTCATTGGGCAATGGAACGCCCAATTTTTTATAGTTTTCTGAGTTTCTTCGACTTGGCTCAGGTATTCTTGTTTCTTTTCTTCCTCTCCTGAAACTGCTTCAAAATGGGCTAAAAGAATCAGACAATAGTAAAAGCTCTGTTCAATAAAGCTAATATTTGATTGAATGTAAATTGAATATTTCAACCCTTCTCTAGCAAATTCTAGAGCTTCTTCATACTGCTTAAATAAATAGCAAACTACAGTTTTCGCATAATAAACCCTGAATAAGCACATAAAATTTTTTACTTCTCTTAAATAAGTGATAGCTTCTTCCTCATTTAATATGCTGCCAATCAAAAGCAGTTTATTATCTGTCATCCCCCTTAAATTTTCTACCAATTGACCGAGAATTTTGAGTAAATATAACTGGTGTTCTTGGGACAAGTTATCGGCAAAATCAATATAGTGTTTTTGTTGTTCTTGCACGTAGTCTAGATGCTCGCCATTAAAAAACAGATGAGCGCAGTAGTAATCAGCAGCATGACAAGCATATTCTATATCTCCAAATTCTAAGCCGCTATTAATTGCTTGACGCAGAGGTTCTATAGTTTCTCTAGTATGCTTTTTAAGGTGGTTAATACAGATCGAAACATTAAGCAATATTTTAGAACGAAACTCTTGGGCATCTAACCGCTCTAATACCTGCAAAGAAAGTTGACCGAGTTGATAGGCCAAATCTATATCTGGTATTAGCCAACACACCATTGCTCCGTAAATCGAGTACGCAAAAGTACACTGTGGCGAATTCCCATGATGACGAGAAAGTTCGATCATAGTATACAGAATTGGCATCGCTAGCGGGCTTTCTGCAAAACAAGCAGGTGGGAATAGGAAAACTAAAAGCTCCATAGCCGCCCGCTTGTAGGGATCGGTCATTTCTGGCAAGTTCGCTAACTCCTCGATATTTAACTCTTGGGGGGGTGATTGGGATAGGGTCACTCCCAGCATTTCTAGAACTTGCAGCCCATTATCTAACGCAGATTGAATCTGGTTTTTAGCGAGGTTAAGCCTAATTTTCAGCACATATAAGTTGACTTGTTCGAGGATTGTTTTGGCTTTTTGGAGAGACCGATCGCATAAAATTCCCGCTCGTTCTAAATTGGCATTGAGATATTCAGCTTCGGCCGCTTCCAGATAAAAATTAAATGTCAGATCGTATCTACTTTCCCAGCTATCTTGACTCAGCAGTTATATACCTACATTCAAATAATTAACAGCGGCTTCATATGCAGTCGCGGCCTTTGCTTTCTGTCCGGCGATCAGGTTTAATTCAGCCAACTCATCTTTTTCTGACTGATTAGTTAGCAAATCTGTGCCAAAATTCAGTTGGTTAACCAGAGCAAAAATATTATCTTTTCGCTCTTGCTCTGTTGTATTATTCAGCAACAGTTGACCAATTTTCAGGTGAGTGGCTTTTTTTTCCGATTCTGGAATCAAAGAATAAGCTGCTTGCTGCACTCGATCGTGCAAAAATTTGTAGTCAACTTTGATATCGCGTATAGATGCCAACTCTTCCTGGGCAAAGAGTAGAGGAATTTTGTAATTTTCAGACAGCGGCAGAATCAAACCCGCTTGCATTGCCTCCCACAAATGAGCAGCCGTCGCTAAGTTTGATTCTTCATTGACAATTGATAAAACTTCTAAATTAAATTGGTTGCCGATACAAGCCGCTAGTTTTAATAATTTCTGGGTTGTTTCTGGGAGTTGGCGAATATTTCGGGCAACCAGTTCAACAATATTGAAATCTGCGATACCAATTGCTTGGATTTGTTGAATATCCCACTCCCAGCGGTCTGTATCTACTTGATAAACCAGCAGATTTTCTGAGTACAGGGTTTTGAGTAGCTGCGTTAAGAAAAACGGATTGCCTTGGGTTTTATTAAAAAGTAATTCCGAAAAAACTTTAATTTTGTCTGAGTTTACGCTGGCATCGAGAGTGTCGGCGATTAATTGGTTGACGCTATCCAAAGCCAGCGCTTGAATGGTGATATTATTCACCACCGTTTCATTTCCTTGAATTTTTTCTATGGTCTGAATTAAAGGATGAACGGGACTGACTTCGTTATCTCGATAAGCTCCAATCGTTAACAAATATTTGTTATCTGGATCGGTTACCAAGAGTTGGATTAACTTTAGAGATGCCGAATCTGCCCACTGTAAATCGTCAAGGAAGATGACTAGCGGGTGTTCGGGTTGACAAAAAACTTGAATAAATTGTTGAAATACCCGATTAAATCTGTTTTGCGATTCCGAAGATCCCAGTTGAGGAACTTCAGGCTGTTTACCGATAATTAGTTCTACTTCGGGGATAACATCAATAATAACTTGACCGTTATTATCTAGCGCTTTTAATAAGTTTTCTTTCCAAATAGCAATCTGTTTGGAATTTTCTGTTAATAGCTGACGAACTAATTCTTGAAATGCTTGGATTAACGCTGCATACGGAATATTGCGCTTAAACTGGTCAAATTTACCCGCAATACAATATCCCCTAGCTGCTACAATTGGTTTATGAACTTCATTGACGATTGAAGTTTTACCAATCCCGGAATAACCGGAAACTAACATCATTTCGGTAGCACCGAGGCTGACTCGTCCAAAGGCATCTAGAAGAATTTGGACTTCGATTTCTCTACCATAAAGCTTCTGGGGAATGAGTAATTGGTTGCGGCGATCGCGTTGACCGATGGGAAAACTTTCAATCTTGCCAGTTGTCTGCAATTGCTGCAAACAAGTTTCCAGGTCAAATTTTAATCCCGCCGCACTTTGATATCGGTCTTCCGCATTTTTTGCTAACAGTTTCATCACAATATCTGAAACCGCTTGAGGAATTTCTGCTACCTCTTTAGGTGGGACGGGTTGTTTGGCAATATGACAGTAAACCAACTCCATCGGATCGGTGGTAGTAAATGGCAACTGGTTGGTCAGTATTTCATAGAAAGTCACTCCTAAAGAATAGAAATCGGTGCGGTAGTCAATTGCTCGATTCATCCTCCCCGTTTGTTCGGGTGACATATAAGCGAGAGTCCCTTCTAGCAAGTTGGGATTGCTAATGCTTTGGTTTTTCAATTCCAAGCGCGATGAAATACTAAAGTCAGTCAGTTTTACTTTTCCGGTCGCTGGATTGATAATGATATTTGAGGGCTTAATGTCTTTGTGAATGATCGGTACTTGATGGAGATAGATCAAAGTTTCGGATAGAGCGATCGCTACCCTCAGCAACTCGGTTATTGACAGGTTATTGGCTGCCATAAAATGATAAAGGGATAGACCCCCACAATCTTCTAATATTAGCGCTAAACTCTTCTGATAATTTTCTAAATTGTAAGTTTTGACAATTCCTTCACACTCTAAATTTTGAGTAATTATAAATTCTTGCCTTAACTTGGTGATTTGTTCAAGCGTAGGATATTCATTTTTTATTATTTTAACGATAACAAGCTGTCGATCCCGATTTCTTATCCCTCGATAAACAACGGTTCTGACTCCTTCGTAAATATTTTCTATAATTTCGTATCCTGAAAGAACGATCATTTTTTTCACCTTACCCTTTTCATTAACTATTCTAAATCGATGTTATCTAGTTCATCTCGACTGGCGGTCATAATTGACTGAGGAACTGGGGGACAGCCTGCTTCGGTATTGCTTTGAGTGGGTTCGCTCATCTGGCTCTCCTGAGTTAAAATGTAATAATGGTAACAGTGTAGATAAGTATTTGATTTATGAATGGGAAATGAGGACTTTGACATCCGCCCCGGCGTGAACGCACGGAGATTCCATCTATTCAAGCCAATCAAAAATTGACAATTGCTTAAATTCTGGTGGGTTGACGCTTCTTTGGGTGCTGCTATCCTGGGATAGTCTTATGCT